>NZ_JASCPT010000108.1:0-18214 GCF_029959775.1 Pseudomonas sp. PS01270
GGCTCGCTGCCACAGACGACTCGATCGAATGTGGCAGCGAGCCTGCTCGCGAAGAGGCCGGCACAACGTTTCAATCTTCGTTGCTGCTACCGCGAAACTTGAACAGATCCCGCCGCTGTTTCTTGCTCGGTTTGCCATCGGTGCTCACGCCCAACGATCCCGCCTTGCGCATCGCCGCAGCTGCTTCACGCTTGGCAATACTCGCTTCGGTCTCGGCATACAAGGCCTGCGCCTCGGGCGCGCCACGACGCACGATCGACAATGCCTCGACCTTCACCGTGCGCACTTCGAAGCCGGTACGTATCTCGAACTCATCACCGATGCGCGGCTCCTTGCCCGGTTTGCAGCGCTCGCCACGGCAATGCACCTTGCCACTTTCAATGGCGGCTTTGGCCAATGCACGGGTCTTGTAGAACCGCGCTGCCCATAGCCATTTATCGAGACGGACCTTGTCGTCCTCCTCCTGCTTCTGTCCCATATGAATTCCTCGCTCAGCCAGTAGTCGGAACTTTACTACCGTTTCTGTCGGGCGCAAGAACTCGGCCCTCCAGATAGACTGTGATCTTCGCCGCCTGACCGGCCTGGAGTGACCGTGACTAAATTTCCAACTTCGTTGACCTCACCCAAGGGCGGTTGCCAGGGCTGCCAGCAGAGCGAGCCGCTGGACTTCGATTTTGCCTTCGCCTACCAGCCGATCGTCGACCTGCGCGATGAATCGGTGTTTGCCCACGAAGCGCTGGTAAGAGGCGTGGCCGGGGAAGGTGCACTGTCGGTGTTAAATCAGGTTACAGAAGACAACCGCTACCGTTTCGACCAGCTCTGCCGGACCCGCGCCATCGAAGGCGCGGCGAGCCTTAATATGCAGACACACTTGTCGATCAACTTTTTGCCCAACGCCGTCTACCGTCCAGAGCTATGCATTCGCAGCACACTGGAGGCCGCACGCAAACACAACTTTCCGATCGACCGACTGATTTTCGAAACCCTGGAAATCGAGCACGTAGATAATTATCGCCATTTGACCAATATTCTGCGTGAATACCGCGAATTCGGCTTCAAGACCGCCATCGACGATTTCGGTGCCGGTTATTCGGGGCTCAATCTGCTGGCTGATTTCCAACCGGACCTGATCAAACTCGACATGGCGCTGATCCGCGATGTTGACCAGGACCGTGTCCGTCAGGTGATCGTGCGGGGGATTGTCACAATGTGTGCGGAGTTGGACGTTACAGTCATTGCCGAAGGCATAGAAAGCGCCGGGGAACGGGATTTCCTCGCGGACTGTGGAATATTTCTGATGCAGGGCTACTGGTTCGCCAGACCCGCATTCAAAGCGTTGGCCCAGGTGCCGGATGAGGCCTGGAAGCGTTAACCCTTGGTTTTTTTCTTTGAAGACATTTGATCATTTGACCGTTGTCGGTCTGCGCGAGTGGGTGGCGCTCCCGGGCTTGGGAGTCGCCGGCCTGCGCGCAAAAATCGACACCGGCGCCAGCACCTCCAGCCTGCACGCCACCGATATCGAACCGTTCGAACGCGACGGCGAGAAATGGGTGCGCTTTACCGCGCATCTCGGCACCGTGGTGCAGTTGCGTCACCGGCGCTGCGAAGCGCCACTGGTCACGCGCAAAACCATCAAGAGCTCCAACGGCCATGCGCAAGTGCGCTATGTGATCAGCACCACGCTGGCCCTGGGTGATCGGGTCTGGCCGGTGGAGTTCACCCTCGCCTGCCGCAAGTCCATGCGCTATCGCCTGTTGCTCGGTTCCAAAGCCCTGATCGATGGCCAGTTGGTGGTCAATCCGGGCATCAAATATGTACAAGACAAGCCGGTGTTCCCGGTATCTACCTCCTCCACAGGTGTTGCATGAAGATCGCTGTGCTGTCGCGTAATCCGCGTCTGTATTCCACCCGCCGTCTGGTCGAAGCCGGAATCGAGCGCGGGCATGAAATGGTGGTGATCGACACCTTGCGCGCCTACATGAACATTGCCAGCCACAAGCCGCAGATCCACTACCGCGGCAAACCGCTGGAAGGTTTCGACGCGGTGATCCCGCGGATCGGCGCGTCGGTGACGTTCTACGGCTGCGCGGTGTTGCGTCAGTTCGAAATGATGGGCGTGTTCCCGCTCAACGAGTCGGTGGCCATTGCCCGCTCGCGGGACAAATTGCGTTCCCTGCAGCTGCTGTCGCGGCGCGGCATCGGTTTGCCGGTCACCGGTTTTGCCCACTCGCCGGACGATATTCCCGACCTGATCGCCATGGTCAACGGCGCACCGCTGGTGATCAAGGTACTGGAAGGCACTCAGGGCATCGGCGTGGTGCTGTGCGAAACCGCGACGGCGGCAGAGTCGGTGATCGAGGCATTCATGGGCCTGAAGCAGAACATCATGGTTCAGGAATACATCAAGGAAGCCGGCGGCGCGGATATCCGCTGCTTCGTGGTCGGCGACAAGGTGATCGCGGCAATGAAGCGCCAGGCCAAACCGGGGGAATTTCGTTCCAACCTGCATCGCGGCGGCAGCGCCAGCCTGATCAAGATCACACCGGAAGAGCGCATGACCGCATTGCGCGCGGCCAAGGTCATGGGGCTGGCGGTGGCAGGTGTGGATATCCTGCGCTCGAATCACGGACCGCTGGTGATGGAAGTGAATTCGTCACCGGGACTGGAAGGCATCGAAACCACCACTGGCAAGAATGTCGCCGGAATCATCATCGAGCATCTGGAAAAGAATGGCGGGCCGAATATGACCCGCACCAAGGGCAAGGGCTAGAGAAGCAGCTGCTAGCGGCAAGCTTCAAGCGGCAAGTGAAAAGCGCTCTTGCTTGTAGCTTGTAGCTTGTAGCTTGTAGCTGCTTCTAAACCGCATCTCTCGGCAACATCAACCCCAGCGGCAATCTCACCCGCGCTTCCAGTCCCCCCCCGGAGCGGTTGCGCAATTCGACATTGCCGCCATGCATCGCCGCAATCCTTTTCACGATCGCCAGCCCCAGCCCGGTGCCTTTGCCACCGCGAGCCCGATCACCTCGGGTAAAGGGGTTGAAGATTGCCTCAAGCTCGGACGGATCAATCCCCGCGCCACGGTCCATCACGCTCAGAACCACATACGGCGCGCTGGTATCTCCGGACACATAAGCCGCGACCTCAACACCGGTGCCGGCATGGTTCAAGGCGTTGCCGATCAGGTTGTTGAGCAGGCGTTTCATCGACACTCGACGCAGCGGAAACGGCTGGATCGGTTCCAGGCGAAGGCGCACTTTCTCTTCGTTCTGGTTGTACGGCGCGGCGACTTCGCGCACCAGATCGCTGAGGTCGACCTCTTCCACCGACTCGTCTCGACCATCGCGAATGAACGCGAGGAACTGGTCGAGAATCGCATCCATATCTTCGATGTCGCGGACCATGTCGTCGGTGAGGTCGGTGTGATCGCCCATCAGTTCCAGCGACAGGCGCAAGCGCGTCAGCGGTGTACGCAAGTCGTGAGAAACCCCCGCCAGCATCAGCTCGCGCTCACGCCCGGCCTGTTCGACGTCCTCGGCCATCTGGTTGAAGGCGCGATAAACCTCGGTCATTTCGCTCGGCGTGTCGCTGATCGGCAAACGCACGCTGCGGCCCTGGCCGAGTTGCCGCGCGGCATACACCAGGCGCTTCAACGGCTGGTTGAGCTGGCTGACGAAAATCCATGCGGAGGCTGTCGACAACAGGCCAATGGCGAGGAACCAGCCGAGCACGTTCCAGATTTTCTGGCCGCGCAGCGGATGCGGATACAACGGCACTTTCAGCCAGCCATCGCCCAGACTCGGCGCCCTCACCCACAGCGCCGGTGGCGAGTGCATGCGCAAACGCACCTCGGTGTCGGCGCCCAGTTCCGCCTGCATCTGACGTTGGTAGATTTCGCTGTACGGCCAGTGCTGCTCGCCTTCCGGCACACCGGCGCCGACCACACGAATCAAGGTCGCGGCATCGGCGATTTTTGCGCGGTTTTCTTCGTCGGCGGCCCAATAGGCGCGCAGCGTCAGAGCCACGCCATGGCTGTATTGGCGGTCCACCAGCACGTCCTCGTTCATCAACAGATAAACCAGGGTCAGCGCCTTGGAAAACAGCACGACGATCAGCACCAGCCAGAGGGTGCGGGAGAAAAAACTTTGGGGGAACCAGACGGGGGTTTTCATCTTTAACCGCTACACACTTGCAGGAGCGAGCAATGCTCGCATATTGCGGATTGCGAGTCTGTGGCAATGGCCGTGCGACCAGAGCCTTGCAGACCCGCTCCTACAAATCACCGATCACTTGGTGGCGGTGCCATCCGGTACGAACACGTAACCCACGCCCCAGACGGTCTGGATGTAGCGCGGTTTCGACGGATCGGGTTCGATCATCCGGCGCAGACGCGAGATCTGCACGTCGATGGAACGCTCCAGCGCATCCCATTCACGACCACGGGCGAGGTTCATCAGCTTGTCGCGGGTCAGCGGCTGACGCGCGTTCATCACCAGCGCCTTGAGTACCGCGAACTCACCGGTGGTGAGCATGTGCACTTCATCGCCACGCTTGAGCTCGCGGGTCGCCAGCGACAACACGTAATCACCGAAAGTGACGTTTTCGTCCTCACTGCCCGGTGCGCCCGGCACCGGTGCGGCCTGACGGCGCAACACCGCTTTGACCCGCGCCATCAGCTCGTCGGGGTTGAACGGCTTGGCCAGGTAATCGTCGGCGCCCAGTTCAAGGCCCTTGATTCGGCTCAGCTCATCGCCCTTGGCGGTGAGCATGATGATCGGAATCTGGTTGTTCGCGCTGCGCAGACGGCGGCACGCGGTCAGGCCGTCTTCGCCCGGCAGCATCAGGTCGAGAACGACCAGATTGAACACTTCACGCGCCAGCAGACGATCCATCTGCTCGGTGTTCGGAACGGTACGGGCACGGTAGCCCTTGCTGACGAAGAAACGCTCCAGCAGGCTGCTCAGCCCCGGATCGTCATCAACGATAAGAATTTTTTCGCCTTCAGCCGTTTGTGCAGTGCTGCTCATTGGATGCTCCTTTTAGCTCGGCGCGCATTATGGCGTAGCTGTCGTTATACGCACCGTGTGCATTGTTAGCAGATTTTTCCTTCACTGCCAGAAAACCGGGGTTTATGCCTACAGCCTGCAACGCCCCCGAATGACAGAACGCTGGTTATAATGCGCGGCGTTTTGCGCCAGGCAACGTCTGAATCGTTACCGTAAGTGGCCGGTATTTTTTCCGGCCCTGTGCAGTAACTGTTCGATTTCACGGGTCAATGGGCAGCTTCTTGATCCAGGCAGCGGCAATTTTCCAGCCGCTCAATCAGCCTCCAGGCCATTATCTGCGTGCCTGCGAGCCTGCTTTCATACTATGTCAGGTGGTTTTATGGACAGCATCAACAGCCGCATCGCCGAGGAACTCGGCGTACGCCCACAACAGGTCGAAGCGGCCGTCGCGCTACTCGATGAAGGTTCTACCGTTCCCTTTATCGCCCGTTACCGGAAAGAAGTCACCGGCAGCCTCGATGACACCCAGTTGCGTCATCTGGAAGAGCGCCTGCGCTACCTGCGAGAACTCGACGAACGGCGCATCAGCATCCTCGCCAGCATCGAGGAGCAAGGCAAACTCACCCCTGCCCTTGAGCGCGACATCAAGCTCGCCGACACCAAGACCCGTCTCGAAGACTTGTACCTGCCGTACAAGCAGAAGCGCCGCACCAAGGGCCAGATCGCCCTCGAAGCCGGCCTCGGCGAACTGGCCGACGGCTTGTTCAACGACTCGAACCTGTCGCCGGAAACCGAAGCCGCGCGCTTCGTCGACGCCGAAAAAGGCGTGGCCGATGTAAAGGCTGCGCTGGAAGGCGCCAAGTACATCCTCATGGAGCGCTTCGCCGAAGACGCCAGCCTGTTGGAAAAACTGCGTAATTTCCTCAAACAGGAAGCGATCCTCAGTGCCCGCGTCATCGCTGGCAAGGAAGAGGAAGGCGCCAAGTTCCGTGATTATTTCGAACACGACGAGCCGCTGAAAAGCATGCCCTCGCACCGCGCCCTCGCCATTTTCCGTGGCCGCAACGAAGGCATTCTCAGCTCCGCGCTGAAAGTCGGCGATGAGCTGCCCGGCACCATGCATCCGTGCGAAGGCATGATCGCTCAGCAGTTCGGCATCCAGAACCAGAACCGCCCGGCGGACAAATGGCTCGGTGAAGTGGTGCGCTGGACCTGGAAGGTCAAGCTCTACACCCACCTGGAAACCGACCTGCTCGGCGAGTTGCGCGATGGCGCCGAAACCGAAGCGATCAACGTGTTCGCACACAACCTGCACGACCTGCTGCTCGCCGCTCCGGCCGGTCCGCGCGCAACCCTGGGCCTCGACCCGGGCCTGCGTACCGGCTGCAAGGTGGCCGTGGTCGACTCGACCGGCAAGCTGCTCGACCACGCCACGGTTTACCCGCACGTGCCGCACAATAAATGGGATCAGACCATCGCCATTCTCGCCGCCCTGTGCGCCAAGCACTCGGTGGATCTGATCGCCATCGGCAACGGCACTGCCAGCCGTGAGACCGACAAGCTGGCGATCGAACTGATCAAGAAATATCCAGCGATGAAAATGACCAAGGTCATGGTGTCCGAAGCCGGCGCCTCGGTGTACTCGGCCTCGGAACTGGCGGCCAAGGAATTCCCGGATCTGGACGTGTCGATCCGCGGCGCCGTGTCGATCGCCCGTCGCCTGCAGGATCCGCTGGCCGAGCTGGTGAAGATCGATCCGAAATCCATCGGTGTCGGCCAGTACCAGCACGACGTCTCGCAGCTGAAACTGGCGCGTGGCCTGGATGCCGTGGTCGAGGATTGCGTGAACGCCGTGGGCGTGGATGTGAACACCGCCTCCGTGGCCTTGCTGGCGCGGATCTCCGGCCTCAACGCAACGCTGGCGCAGAACATCGTCGCTCACCGTGACGAACACGGCGCGTTCAAGACCCGTGCAGCGCTGAAGAAAGTTGCGCGACTGGGCGAAAAAACCTTCGAACAGGCCGCCGGCTTCTTGCGCGTGATGAACGGCGACAACCCGCTGGATTCGTCGGCGGTGCACCCGGAAGCCTATCCGCTGGTGCAGCGCATTGCCGCTGAAACCGACCGCGACATTCGCTCGCTGATCGGCGATGCCGCTTTCCTAAAGCGACTGGATCCGAAGAAATTTACCGACGAAACCTTCGGTCTGCCGACCGTCACCGACATCCTGCAAGAACTGGAAAAACCCGGTCGCGATCCGCGCCCGGAGTTCAAGACCGCCGAGTTCCAGGAAGGCGTCGAGGACCTCAAGGATCTGCAACTGGGGATGATCCTTGAAGGCGTGGTGACCAACGTGACGGCGTTCGGTGCGTTCGTCGACATCGGCGTGCATCAGGATGGTCTGGTGCACATCTCGGCGCTGTCGGAGAAGTTCATCAAGGACCCGCGCGAAGCGGTAAAGGCCGGTGACGTGGTGAAAGTGAAGGTCATGGAAGTCGACATTCCGCGCAAACGCGTCGGCCTGTCGATGCGCATGAGTGACACTCCCGGCGAGAAAATCGATGGCGCCCGTGGCTCGCGTCCGGGCTCGGCACCGCGCCAGTCTTCGGGCAACGCGCCGCGCAAGGAAACCGCCACCGCCGCGCCGGTGAACAATGCGATGGCCTCGCTGTTCGCCAACGCCAAGCAGTTGAAGAAACGCTGATGGACATGCCGGCCGGGCTCGTCGAGAGCGCGTTTTTCAAGCTGTTGGGCTGTCGCCTGCACAGTCTCGAAACCGGGGTGGCGCAAGTCGCCCTGGCGCTTGAGCCCGAACTGCGCAACCGTGGCGGCAAACTGCACGGCGGCGCGCTGTTCAGCCTGGTCGACATTGCCATGGGCCTGGCCTGCTCCAGCAGCCATGGCTTCGATCAGCAGAGCGCGACCATCGAATGCAAGATCAACTACATCCGCGCCGTTTCCGAGGGCGAGGTGCTGTGCACGGCGCGGGTGATCCACCCGGGCCGGCGCACGCTGGTGGTCGAAGCCGAGGTGATGCAGGGCGACAAACTGGTCGCAAAAGCGCAAGGCACCTTCGCTGTCCTGTAGATGTTGCTCATCATTTTGAGTTAATTTCGGCGCTGTGATCGCAGCGTCGAGCTTTTCTGTGGGAGCGAGCTTGCTCGCGAAGAGGGCATTTCAGTCAGCCTCAAGTCGCCTGACACTCCGCCTTCGCGAGCAAGCTCGCTCCCACAGTTCGCGTGCATCCGCCAGATTCAGGGAATGAAGTTGGCGATTCAACGGGGGCTGACAGGCCCGAAAAACCAGGCGATAACGCCAGTTTCAACTTCACCCTTGTAGACCGTCCTGCCCACCCCCATATTGGGGCGACTGACGCGTGAAGGAATCCAAATTGAGCGAACTTCTCAACCGCCGCCTGGCTCTGCTCGGCGAGCGCGCTAACCTCTCTCTGCTCAAGCAGTGCCTGCACGGTATCGAACGTGAATGCCTGCGCGTGACCAGTGAAGGTCGCCTGGCGCAAACGCCGCACCCCGAAGCCCTGGGTTCCGCGCTGACCAACGAACAGATCACCACCGACTACTCCGAGTCGCTGCTGGAATTCATCACGCCTGCCCTGCCGGATCCGGCCGACACGCTGGCGAGCCTGGACAAGATTCATCGTTTTGCCTACAGCAAACTCGGCAACGAGTACCTGTGGAGTCCATCGATGCCGTGCCCGCTGCCGGCCGAGGAAGACATCCCGATTGCCTATTACGGCACCTCCAACATCGGTCAGCTCAAGTACGTCTATCGCAAGGGCCTGGCCCTGCGTTACGGCAAGACCATGCAGTGCATTGCCGGTATTCACTACAACTTTTCCCTGCCGGAACAACTCTGGCCATTGCTGCGCGAGGCCGAAGGTTTCGTCGGCACCGATCGCGATTTCCAGTCGGTGTCCTACATCGCGCTGATCCGCAACTTCCGTCGCTACAGCTGGCTGCTGATGTACCTGTTCGGTGCCTCGCCGGCGCTGGACGCCGGTTTCCTGCGTGGGCGTTCGCATCAGCTCGAACAGCTCGATCCGGACACGCTGTATCTGCCATACGCGACCAGCCTGCGCATGAGCGATCTCGGTTATCAGAGCAACGCCCAGGCCGGCCTGACACCGTGCTACAACGATCTCACCAGCTACACCGACAGCCTGCGCGAAGCGGTGGCCACGCCCTACGCGCCATACGTGGAAGTCGGCACGCACAAGGATGGCGAGTGGGTGCAGCTCAACACCAACATCCTGCAGATCGAAAACGAGTACTACTCCAACATCCGCCCGAAACGCGTGACCTACACCGGCGAGCGGCCGATCCAGGCGTTGATGGCGCGCGGCATCCAGTACGTCGAAGTGCGCTGCCTGGACATCAACCCGTTCCTGCCGATGGGCATCGACCTCACCGAGTCGCGCTTCATCGACGCCTTCCTGCTGTACTGCGCGCTGAACGACAGCCCGCTGCTGACCAACACTTCGTGCGGCAACGCCACCTCGAACTTCCTCAGCGTGGTCAAGGAAGGTCGCCGTCCGGGCCTGCAATTGCAGCGTGACGGTCAGCCGGTCGAGATGAAACAGTGGGCGGCCGAACTGCTGGAACAGATTGCTCCGCTGGCGGCGATGCTCGACCAGAGCGTCGGCGGCGATGCCCACAGCAAGGCCCTGGATGCGCAACTGGCCAAGGTCAACGACCCGTCGCTGACCCCATCGGCGCAGGTGCTGGCGGCCATGGCCGAGCACAAGGAGAGCTTTGCCCAATTCTCCCTGCGCCAGAGTCAGACCCACGCCGAGTTCTTCCGCAGCGAGCCGTTGGCGGCTGACGAGCAAGCGAAGTTTGAACAACTGGCGCGCGCATCGCTGGCGCAGCAGACCGAGCTTGAGCAGAACGAAGTCGGCGATTTCGATGTGTTTGTCGGCGCGTATCAAGCGAGTATTCTCGCCATCAGCAATTAAAGCCGCCCCGGCCTTGATCGTTCCCACGCTCTGCGTGGGAATGCAGCCTGTGATGCTCCGCGTCACTTCGGACGCAGAGCGTTCCTTGAGGCGTTACCACGCAGAGCGTGGGAACGATCAGTCAAAGGCTCACATCCTCTCCTGCCTTAGATTTTTCCGCTCATAAGCTCATTCGAAAAAGTTATTTATTTCTGGATTCTTAGATCATTTAGTCTCCACTCACGCCGACATTCGGTCGCCTGATCTGGAGCTCTCAATTGAAACTGAATTCCCCGCTTCGCCTGCTCGCCGCCGCCTCACTGGCCGCTGCAAGCTTCCTGGCCCAGGCGGCCGATCTCACCGTCGCCTACCAGACCACCGTCGACCCGGCCAAAGTCGCGCAGGCCGACGGTGCTTACGAGAAAGCCACCAAGGCTGACATCAGTTGGCGCAAATTCGATAACGGTGCCGACATCATTGCCGCCATCGCGTCCGGCGATGTGCAGATCGGCTATCTCGGTTCGAGTCCGTTGACCGCCGCGATCACCCGCAAAGTGCCGGTCGAAACCTTCCTCATCGCCACGCAGATCGGCGCCGCTGAAGCACTGGTCGCGCGCGACGGCTCCGGCATCAAGACTCCGCAGGATCTGATCGGCAAGAAAATCGCCGTGCCGTTCGTGTCCACCGGGCACTACAGCCTGCTCGCCGCGCTCAAGCACTGGAACATCGACCCGTCGAAAGTCACCGTGCTCAACCTCGCGCCGCCAGCCATCATCGCGGCGTGGAAACGCGGCGACATCGACGCCACTTACGTGTGGGATCCGGCACTGGGCATGGCCAAGGAAAACGGCAAAGTGCTGATCACCTCCGGCGAGCTGGCCAACTTCGGCGCGCCGACCTTCGACGCGTGGATCGTGCGCAAGGACTTCGCCGAAAAGCACCCGGAAATCGTCACCGCATTCGCCAAGGTCACCCTCGACGCCTACGCCGACTACCGCAAGGATCCGCAGGCCTGGCTGGCCAATCAGAGCAACGTCGACAAACTGGTGAAGCTGTCTGGCGCCAAAGCCAGCGACATCCCATTGCTGCTGCAGGGCAACGTCTACCCACTGGCGGCGGATCAGGTCAGTGACCTCGGCGCGCCGACCACCAAAGCCATCACTGACACCGCCGCGTTCCTCAAGGAGCAAGGCAAGGTCGACGCCGTCCTGCCGGACTACGCGCCTTACGTCAGCGCCAAATACATCACCAACTGATCGGGAGATACAGCGATGGCCTTGCTACAGCTGGAGCGCATCAGCGCACAGTACCCGGGCAGCCCGGAGCCGGTGCTGGCGGATATTTCTCTGACCCTGGGGCCGCAGCAATTGCTGGTCGCCCTCGGCCCGTCCGGCAGTGGCAAGACTTCGCTGTTGAACCTGATTGCCGGCTTCGTCGAGCCGAGTGCCGGGCGCATCACCCTTGACGGCGTGGCGGTCAAAGGCCCGAGCGCCGAACGTGGCGTGGTGTTTCAGGACGACGCCTTGCTGCCCTGGCAGGACGTATTGGCCAACGTCGCCTTCGGCCTTGAACTGGCCGGTGTCGGCAAGGACAAACGCGAACAGCGCGCCCGGGAAATGCTCGCGCTGGTCGATCTCGCCGGTTTCGAAGAGCGGCGCATCTGGCAATTGTCCGGTGGCCAGAAACAACGCGTCGGCCTCGCCCGCGCCCTCGCCGCCGACCCGCGCGTGTTGCTGATGGACGAGCCGTTCGGTGCGCTTGATGCATTCACTCGCGAGCAGATGCAGGAGCTGTTGCTGCAAGTCTGGCAACGCACTGCCAAACCGGTTTTTCTGATTACCCACGACATTGAAGAAGCGGTGTTCCTCGCCACGGACCTGATTCTGCTGGCGCCGAATCCGGGGCAGATCGTCGAGCGTCTGCAATTGGATTTCGGTCAGCGTTATGCCGCTGGCGAGTCGGCGCGCGCGATCAAATCCGATCCGCGTTTTATCGAAACCCGCGAGCACGTGCTGAGCAAAGTCTTCTCGCAACGCAGCGCCGTACCCCGGCAGGAGCACGCATGAGCAGTTACGACGTTTCCGCTGCGGCGGTGAAAACACCTTCGGTGAGCATCCAGGTGCGTCGCAGCCTCAGCACTCGCTGGATCAGCCTGCTGACCTTGTTCGGCCTGTTGGCGGTCTGGTGGGCGGTGACCGCTACCGGCCTGATCGAGCCGCTGTTCCTGCCGCCACCCTCCGCCGTCCTGCAAAAGGGCTGGTTGCTGGCGACCTCAGGGTACATGGATTCGACGCTGTGGCAGCACCTGTGCGCGAGCCTGAGCCGCATCGGCCTGGGTCTCGCTTTTGCGATTCTCACCGCCGTGCCGGTGGGCATTGCCATCGGCGCCAACCGCATCGCCCGTGGTGTGCTCGATCCGCTGATCGAGTTCTACCGCCCGATCCCGCCGCTGGCCTATCTGCCGCTGATCGTGATCTGGTGCGGCATCGGCGAGTTGTCGAAAGTGCTGCTGATCTATCTGGCGATTTTTGCGCCGATTGCCATCGCCACCGCGACGGGTGTGCGTACCGTCGACCCGGCAAAACTGCGCGCGGCGCAGTCGTTGGGCGCGACGCGCGTGCAGCTGATTCGCCACGTGATTCTGCCCAGCGCCCTGCCGGACATTCTCACCGGCGTGCGCATTGGCCTGGGGGTTGGGTGGTCGACGCTGGTTGCGGCCGAACTGATTGCTGCCACCAGCGGCTTGGGTTTCATGGTGCAGTCGGCCGCGCAATTCCTAGTCACCGATGTCGTGGTGCTGGGAATTCTGGTCATCGCCCTGATCGCCTTCGCCATGGAAATGGGCCTGCGCGCGTTGCAGCGCAGGCTGGTGCCATGGCACGGCCAGGCGCACTAAATCGCCTTGTGAAAATTCCCCTGTGAGAGCGAGCCTGCTCGCGAAAGCGTCAGATCAGTCACTGCACTGTCGCCTGACACTCTGCATTCGCGAGCAGGCTCGCTCCCACAAAAGCATGACACTCCGAATTCGAAGAGAACGACCATGAGCTCCCTCGACATCACCCCATTAAGCTCGGCCCTCGGCGCGCAGATCAGTGGCGTCGACATCAGCCAGCCGCTGAGCCTGGAACACCGCGACGCCATCGAACAGGCGTTGCTCAAATATCAGGTGCTGTTCTTCCGCAACCAGCCGATCGAGCCAGCGCAACAGGCACGCTTCGCGCATTATTTCGGCGACCTGCACATTCATCCGATCTACCCGAACGTGCCGGAACAACCGGAAGTGCTGATCCTCGACACCGCCGTCACCGACGTGCGCGATAACGCGATCTGGCACACCGACGTGACCTTCCTGCCGACGCCGGCAATGGGCGCGGTGCTCAGCGCCAAATTGCTGCCGGAGTTCGGTGGCGACACGTTGTGGGCCAGCGGAATCGCGGCATATGAAGCGTTGTCGGCGCCGATGAAAAACCTGCTCGAAGGTCTGACCGCCACCCACGATTTCACTCGTTCGTTTCCCCTCGAGCGCTACGGCAACACGCCTGAAGCGCTGGCGCAGTGGGAAGAAGCACGGCGCAAGAATCCACCGCTGTCGCACCCGGTGATTCGTACGCATCCGGTCAGCGGCCGGCGCTCGCTGTTCGTCAGTGAAGGGTTCACTTCGAAGATCAACGAACTGTCCGAAACCGAGAGTGAGGCGATTCTGAAGTTTCTGTTCGCCCACGCGACCCGGCCGGAGTTCACCATTCGCTGGCGCTGGCAGAAAGACGATATTGCCTTCTGGGACAACCGCGTGACGCAGCATTACGCGGTGGACGATTACCGACCGGCGCGGCGGGTGATGCAGCGGGCGACGGTGTTGGGGGATGTGCCGTTCTTCAAGTGATAGCTGATGATCGTTCCCTCGCTCTGCGTGGGAATGCATCAACGGACGCTCCGCGTTCGGCTTTAGATGGGACGCAGAGCGTCCCGGGCGGCATTCCCACGCAGAGCGTGGGAACGATCCTCTCAGCGGCTTATTCGGCTGTCGAAGGCTTCTCCCACAGATTGATCCCGCCCTCCTGGGCAAACCGATCAATCTCCGCCAGCTCTTCAGCACTGAAATTCAGATTCTTCAGCGCGCCGACGTTCTCGATGATCTGCTCCGGCCGGCTCGCGCCGATCAGTGCCGAGGTCACTCGTGGATCACGCAGGGTCCACGCCAGTGCCAGTTGCGCCAGGCTCTGCCCGCGACGCTGGGCGATTTCATTCAACGCTCGCACGTGAGCGATGTTGGCCTCGGACAAGTGCGAAGCCTGCAGCGAGCCGCCGCCCGGGCGATTGACTCGCGCATCGGCCGGCACTCCGTTGAGATATTTGTCAGTGAGCAAACCCTGCGCCAGCGGCGTGAAGGCGATGACGCCCGTGCCGAGCTCATCGGTGGTATCGAGCAGATCCTTTTCCACCCAGCGATTGAGCAGGTTGTACGCCGGCTGATGAATCAGCAGCGGCACTTTCCACTCTTTCAGCAGCGCGGCCATTTCTCGGGTTTTCACCCCTGAGTAGGACGAGATGCCGATGTACAAAGCCTTGCCCTGCTGCACGGCGGTGGCGAGGGCGCTGGCGGTTTCTTCCAGCGGGGTGTCCGGGTCGAAGCGGTGCGAATAGAAGATGTCCACATAGTCCAGGCCGAGGCGTTGCAGGCTCTGGTCGAGGCTGGCCAGCACGTATTTGCGCGAACCGCCGCCCTGGCCGTACGGGCCGGGCCACATGTCCCAACCGGCCTTGCTGGAGATGATCAGCTCGTCGCGATACTGCTTGAAGTCTTCACGCAGCAGGCGACCGAAATTGATCTCGGCGCTGCCGTATGGCGGGCCGTAGTTGTTGGCCAGATCGAAATGGTTGATGCCCAGATCGAACGCGGTGCGCAGCAAGGCACGCTGGGTCTCGATCGGAGTGCTGTCGCCAAAGTTGTGCCACAGGCCCAGCGACAATGCCGGCAGCACCAGACCGCTGCGGCCGACGCGGCGGTAAGGAATGGAGTCGTAGCGGTTTTCGGCAGCGGTGTAAGTCATCGAATCCTCTCTTGTCTGTCTTTTAGTCATCTGCAACCGGACACCTTTGTGGCGAGGGGATTTATCCCCGATGGGTGGCGAAGCCGCCCCAAAACCTGAAACCTCGGTAAATCAGGTGTACCGAGTGCGCTGGTTTTACGACTGCTTCGCAGCCGAACGGGGATGAATCCCCTCGCCACAAAAGCTCTACCAATCAGGCAAAGCGATTTGCAGGTCGAACCAGCTCCAGGTTCTGCCGCAACGTCCGGCCTTCATATCCAATTCTGAACAACCCGCCCAGCATACGCCCAAGCGGCGCGACGCCGACCTCGGGTTGGACCAATTGCTGAAACGTTTCACATTTTTTCCTGCGCTTCAGCCTCGCTGGATTGGCGATGCTCAAAGTGACACCGAGTTGGCCCCTTCGCGAGCAGGCTCGCTCCCACAGAGTTCTCCTGTGAACATGAAATTCATGTCCAGCCGAGATCCATTGTAGGAGCGAGCCTGCTCGCGAAGGCGGCTGAGCAGGCAACACCCATTCACCAGGCCAAAACTGCCATGCACATCACCATCATCACTTTCTCCGGCCTGGTCCTGCTCGCACTGATGCTTTACATCGGCGACCCCATTGGCTTCAGCCGCCAGACCATGGCCTACCGCTTCGCAGCGCTATGGCTTGCGATGACCCTGATCAATGGCGCAGTCGGCGTAGTTCATGCGGGCGGCCGCTGGGTTCGTAAATAGCGCTTGGCAGCGGGGTATTCGGCATGCCGGCAGCAGCAATGGTGTTGTTCATGCTGCTGAGCGCCGAGTCCTGAGCAGACCCGGCGCGCAGCCGTCGATCAACGCACCAGATGCAGGAACTGCATGTGCCGTTCGTACTGGTCGAGGATGTCGTTGATGATCTGCTCTTTGGTGTAGCCGACCAGATCGTAGTCCTGACTGCCCTCGCTCAAGTGCACTTCGGCGCGGTAGTAGCGGCGATTGTTGAGTTGCTTGGAACCCATGCCGCCGCGCGCGAACGATGGCGTGAAGTAGCCGCGCATCTGCACCTGATAGATGAACGGATGCTGCTCGCCATGACCGATTTCCAGGCTGACGTTGTCATGCGCCGGATCCGGCTGAGTGACGACGTGCAGACCTTTTTCGACGAACACGGCGGTCACTTCTTCGATCGCCGGGCGCACTGTGCTTTCCATGAAGCGGTACACCTCGTCGCGGGACGGGAAGTGCACGGCCTGACTCAGGCGCTGACGCCAGCCACCGGTGCCACGCCGCGAACCGGAGACCGGCGCCAGCGAATGCAACTGCGCAATCTGCTTCTGCGATTCCAGATAGAACGCCTTGTGCAGGCCCCACATCATCAGCAGCAGAATCAACGAGAACGGCAATGAGGTCAGCACCACCGCTGACTTCAGCGCATCAATGCTGCCGGAGAACAGCAGCGCACTGGTGATCAGCGCGGTCATCGCGCCCCAGAACACCCGCAGCCATTTCGGCCCGTCTTCATCCGGGTTGCCGCCCTTCGCCGACAGGGTCGAGAGCACCACGGTGCCAGAGTCCGCCGAGGTCACGAAGAACACGAAGCTGATGAACACCGTCACGGCGATGACGGTCTTGCTCCACGGATAGGTTTCCAGCAGCAGATAAATGCTCATCGACGGATTGTCGATGGCCGACATGCCCAGCGCGCTCATGCCATGGTTGAGCACCTGGTCCAAGGCGCTGTTGCCGAAGATCGACATCCACGCCAGGGTGAATCCGAGCGGAATCAACAGCACGCCGAAGACGAATTCACGGATGGTGCGGCCACGGGAGATCCGCGCGATGAACAGACCCACGAACGGCGACCATGCAATCCACCAAGCCCAGTAGAACACTGTCCAGCCACCCAGCCAGTCACTCGGTTTGTCGTAGGCGTAGAGGTCAAAACTCTTCATCGGCAAAGCGCCGAGGTAGTCGCCGACGTTCTGGATCAGCGTGTTGAGCAGGTGCTGTGTCGGCCCGGCAAACAACACGAACAGCAGCAGCCCGCAGGCCAGCAGCATGTTGATGTCGGACATCACCCGCACGCCTTTATCGACACCGGAGACCGCAACGATGATCGCCGCGCCCATCATCAGCGTGATCAGGCCGACCTGAATCCACTGGGTGTGGGCGATGCCGAACAGATAATCCAGACCGGAATTCAGATGCAACACGCCGAAGCCCATGTCGGCACCAAGGCCGAACACCGTGGCGATGATGCCGAAGCCGTCCACCGCATAGCCGATCGGGCCGTTGATGCGTTTGCCGATCAGTGGATACAACGCTGAACGCAGGGCCAGCGGCAGGTTGTGCCGATAGGCGAAATAGGCCAGCGCCATGCCGACGAAGGCAAACACCCCCCAGCCATGCAGGCCCCAGTGCAGGAACAGGATCTGCATCGCTTGCCGCGCGGCGTCGGCGGTGCCGGCCTCGCCTTGCGGCGGCTGCAGCATGTGCGTCAGCGGTTCGGAAACGCAGAAGAAAAACAGCGTGATGCTGATCCCGGCGGCGAACAGCATGCCGGCCCAGGACAGGTAACTGAATTCGGGCTCGTCGTGGTCGGCACCGAGTTTTATCTTGCCGTAGCCGGATAAGGCGGTGACCACCACGAAGACCAGATACAGGGTCATCGCGAGCATGTAGTACCAGCCGACCGTATTGGCCGCCCAGTTTTGCGCTTCCAGCAACCAGGCGCCGGCCTGCTCGGGGATGGCGATGACGACAAGACCAAACAGCAGAATGACCGTCGCGGCGAAGTAGAACACCGGCGGATTCATGCGCACCAGACCGCTGGCGGGGGTAGACGATGCACTCATGAAAGGTGCACCTCGATGGGTTGAAACGTGGCTGAAATGATCGGACTCAGCAAAGGCAAGCCTCCTGTTGTGAGCGGGCAGCGAACCACCGGTTTAACTTGAATGAACGTTCAAGTTAAACATGAATGGGGCGGTAAGGACTAATCGCAGGGCTGGGCGGTAGGTTTCCTACAGCGCCCGAGGAGGTTTATGACGCGGGTTTTGTGAGATTCGTTCACTGCGCCAAGCAAGAATCAAAAGCCCCTCACCCTAACCCTCTGTATGTACCGGACACATGGTGGACAGGTGTTCGGAGACATGGTGGACACTTTTTAATAGGCACATTGCTCATCATCAAGGAAATGACCTGTGTCCTGGCAAGAGGCATCCACCATGCAACTTCGT
>NZ_JASCPT010000109.1:0-17994 GCF_029959775.1 Pseudomonas sp. PS01270
GAGCCTGCTCGCGAAGAGGGAGTGTCAGTCAACGAAGATGTTGGCTGACCCACCGCTTTCGCGAGCAGGCTCGCTCCCACAGTTGTTTTGTGTTGGCAGTCAGATCCGCAAGCCGCCATCCATCTCCAGAATCCGCCCGGTGTAGTAGTCGTTTTCGAAGATATACGCCGCCGAATGGGCGATCTCCTCAGGCTTGCCCATGCGCTTGAGCGGAATGCCCGACGTCATCTTTTCCAGCGCTTCCGGCTTCATGCCCAGGGTCATCTCGGTTTCGATGAAGCCCGGTGCGATGCCCGCGACACGAATGCCGTAACGCGCCAGCTCCTTCGCCCAGGTCACGGTCGCCGCTGCGACGCCGGCCTTGGCTGCGGAATAGTTGGTCTGGCCGACGTTGCCCGCACGGGAGATCGACGAAATGTTGATGATCGCACCGCTGTTCTTCAGCTCGACCATTTTCGCTGCGACTTCACGGGTGCAGAGGAACACGCCGGTCAGGTTGACGTCGATCACCGCCTGCCACTGGGCCAGGCTCATCTTGGTCATCTCACCGTCCTTGACCTTCAGCAGCAGACCATCGCGCAGGATCCCGGCGTTGTTGATCAGGCCGTGGATGGCGCCGAAGTCTTCGGCCACTTGCGCGACCATGTGCTCGACCTGTTCTTCATTGGCGACGTTGCACAGGTAGCTGCGCGCTTCGACACCTTTGGCTTTGCAGGCGGCCACGGCGTCGTCGAGTTTTTCCTGATTCAGATCGACCAAGGCCAGCTTCGCGCCCTTGCCGGCGAAATACTCGGCCATGGAACGGCCCAAACCCTGGCAACCGCCGGTGATAATGATTACTTTGTCGTTGAGTTGCATTCGCATGTCCCGCTGGCAGGTCTGAGTTGTTTTTGTTGTCGGCAACGCTCGATCGGCACCGGTCAGGCCTGGTTGCACACGAACATTTGCCCGATGCGCGCCGGTTACTTTTCGCTGCGCGCCTGTCCGTTTTCTAGACGGAACCCATTTAAGGAGTCACAAATTGAGCGCTGAAGTGGCGAAGAATGCCCGAGAATTGCTTCTCAAGGAATACCGTGGAGTGCTGTCGACCCACTCCAAATCGATGCCGGGTTTTCCCTTTGGCTCCGTCGTGCCGTATTGCCTGGATGAGCAGGGCCGGCCGCTGATCCTGATCAGCCGCATCGCCCAGCACACGCATAACCTGCAGAAAGATCCGAAGTGCTCGATGCTGGTGGGCGAGCGCGAGGCCGACGATGTGCAGGCGGTCGGGCGGCTGACTTATCTGGCCCATGCGCAGAAGCTCGAAGACCCGGCAGCCATCGAGGCCGCCGCCGAGCGTTATTACCGCTACTTCCCCGACTCGCAGAATTATCACCAGGCCCACGATTTCGATTTCTGGGTGCTCGATCCGGTGCGCCATCGTTACATCGGCGGGTTTGGCGCGATCCACTGGATCGACGATCTGACCTTGGCCAACCCGTTCGCCGGCAAGGCGGAAATCAGCATGGTCGAGCACATGAACAGCGATCACGCCAAGGCCATCGCCCATTACGTCGCGCTCGCCGGGCTGCCCAACAGCACGCCGGCGCAACTGGCCGGGATCGACAGCGAAGGCATGCACCTGCGCATTGGTCAGGCCGTCTATTGGTTGCCCTTCGCGGCGCCATGTAATACGCCGACACAAGTGCGCGAGGCCTTGGTTTCTCTGGCTCACGCCCAGTCCTGGCCAAAAAAAGCGCAAAGTTAAGCTTGAATTCACGCAAGGGCGACGTCATCTAAGGCTTACTGCAAGGCATTTCTTGCGTTGAGGAAACATTGATGCGCCCTTTTCTGTTGCTCTTTCTGCTGTTTCCAGTGCTGGAGCTGTTCGTATTCGTCAAAGTGGCAGGCTCTATTGGGTTCTTCCCGGCCCTGCTGCTGATCATTCTCGGCTCGATGTTCGGTGTGTTCGTGCTGCGCGTCGCCGGTCTGGCCACCGCATTGCGTGCCCGGGAAAGCCTGAATCGCGGCGAATTGCCCGCGCAGACCATGCTCGAAGGCCTGATGCTGGCACTGGCCGGTGGCCTGTTGATCATTCCCGGCTTCATCAGTGACGTGGTCGGTCTGGTGATGTTGTTGCCGGTCACCCGTCGTCTGCTGGCGAACAAGATGCGCCAGCGTGCTGAAGACCAGGCGATGCGCCAGCGTGCCTTCGCCGACGACCTGCAACCCCGTGGCGGCCCGGCCCCGCGCGAGCCGCTCGGTCGAGAGCCGAATGTGATCGAAGGCGAGTTCGAACACCGCGACAACAAGTGACATCAGCATCGACACGGCACCTGCGGGTGCCGTGCTCGTTTATGGCGCTTTTTTACTGGGTGGCGATGAAAAATTTTTTCCGCCAGCCCTTGTAATCGGCTTGTACGCCCCTATGTATCGGTCACCGAAAGGTTTCCGGTATTCAAACCGGACAGACTTGCGCGGTTCGCTCGACGGACCGCAACCGGCGCAGGCCGGATTCGTTAAACCCGCCGGGACTACACCGGCCGATGAAAACCACAATTAGGAGAGATCGACAATGAAGCTTCGTCCTCTGCATGACCGCGTCGTCATCCGTCGCAGCGAAGAAGAAAAGAAAACCGCTGGCGGTATCGTCCTGCCAGGTTCGGCTGCTGAAAAAGCCAACCACGGTGTGATTCTCGCTGTAGGCCCGGGCAAAGCTCTGGAAAACGGTGAAGTGCGTGCACTGTCCGTGAAGGAAGGCGACAAGGTTGTGTTCGGTCCTTACTCCGGCAGCAACACTGTGAAAGTCGATGGCGAAGACCTGCTGGTAATGAGCGAGAACGAAATCCTCGCGGTTATCGAAGGCTGATATCCCCGTTCATTTTCCCGCTACTACAAAGTATTTAAGGAATATCGATCATGGCTGCTAAAGAAGTTAAGTTCGGCGATGCCGCCCGTACCAAGATGCTCAAAGGCGTCAACGTTCTGGCTGACGCGGTAAAAGCGACCCTGGGCCCGAAAGGCCGTAACGTGGTTATCGAGAAGAGCTTCGGCGCTCCGACCATCACCAAGGACGGCGTTTCCGTCGCCAAAGAAATCGAACTGGATGACCGCTTCGAAAACATGGGCGCGCAGCTGGTCAAAGACGTTGCCTCCCGTGCCAACGATGACGCTGGTGACGGTACTACCACCGCTACCGTTCTGGCTCAGTCGATCGTCAACGAAGGCCTGAAAGCCGTCGCTGCCGGCATGAACCCGATGGACCTGAAACGCGGTATCGACAAGGCGACCATCGCCATTGTCAAAGAGCTCAAAGCCCTGTCCAAGCCATGCGCTGACTTCAAAGCCATCGCTCAGGTCGGCACCATCTCGGCCAACTCCGACAACTCCATCGGCGACATCATTGCCGAAGCCATGGAAAAAGTCGGTAAAGAAGGCGTGATCACCGTTGAAGAAGGCTCGGGCCTGGAAAACGAACTGTCGGTTGTAGAAGGCATGCAGTTCGACCGTGGCTACCTGTCGCCATACTTCGTCAACAAGCCGGACACCATGGTTGCCGAGCTCGACGGCCCGCTGATCCTGCTGGTCGACAAGAAGATCTCGAACATCCGCGAAATGCTGCCAGTGCTGGAAGCCGTTGCCAAAGCCGGCCGCCCACTGCTGATCGTGGCCGAAGACGTTGAAGGCGAAGCCCTGGCGACTCTGGTTGTGAACAACATGCGTGGCATCGTCAAAGTCGCTGCCGTCAAGGCACCGGGCTTCGGCGACCGTCGCAAGGCCATGCTGCAGGACATCGCTGTTCTGACCGGCGGTACCGTTATCTCCGAAGAGATCGGTCTGAGCCTGGAAAGCACCACCCTGGAGCACCTGGGTAACGCCAAGCGCGTCACCCTGTCCAAGGAAAACACCATCATCGTTGACGGTGCTGGCGTGCAGGCAGACATCGAAGGCCGTATCGCTCAGATCCGCGCCCAGGTTGCCGAAACTTCCTCGGACTACGACCGTGAAAAACTGCAAGAGCGTCTGGCCAAGCTGTCCGGCGGCGTTGCAGTGATCAAGGTTGGCGCTGGTTCCGAAGTTGAAATGAAAGAGAAGAAAGCCCGTGTTGAAGACGCCCTGCACGCAACCCGCGCAGCCGTTGAAGAAGGCGTGGTACCTGGCGGTGGCGTGGCGCTGATCCGTGCTCTGGAAGCACTGACCGAGCTGACCGGCGACAACGCTGACCAGAACGTCGGTATCGCTGTGCTGCGTCGCGCTGTTGAAGCGCCGCTGCGTCAGATCGCTGCCAACTCCGGTGACGAGCCAAGCGTAGTCGTCAACGAAGTGAAGAACGGCAAAGGTAACTTCGGTTACAACGCTGCTTCCGGCGAATACGGCGACATGATCGAAATGGGTATCCTGGACCCAACCAAGGTAACCCGTTCGGCTCTGCAAGCTGCAGCCTCCATCGGCGGTCTGATCCTGACCACCGAAGCAGCGGTTGCCGACGCACCGAAGAAAGAAGGTGCAGCTGGCGGCGGTATGCCAGACATGGGCGGCATGGGTGGCATGGGCGGCATGATGTAAGCCAGCCCTGGCCCTGTAACGCTAAACCCCGCTGGCGAAAGTCAGCGGGGTTTTTTATTGCCCAAGTTCAGCATCCACCCGAACCAATGTGGGAGCGAGCTTGCTCGCGAAAGCGGTCTGTCATCCGACATGCAAGCCAGTTGAGCCGCCAATTCGCGAGCAGGCTCGCTCCCACAGGTTGTTTATTTCAGGCGTTGATCGGCTGTGTGTTCATCGCCGTCGAAGTCTTGCCAGCCGGGCGATACAGCACCCAGTAATAAGCCCCCAGACAAATCAGCCAGCAAAAAATCGCCGTCCACACGTTGTGCGAAAAGAAGTGCGCGCCCTGCATCATGCGGCTGATCGAGAATACCGAGCCCAGCGCAAAGGCGAACACAAACGCCTGCCGCGCCAGTCGCGGGCGGCGGTCACGCAACACGAAGAACAACGCAAACAACGTAAACCCGGTTGCCGCATGGCCACCCGGCCAGCAACGTCCCGGCTTGTCCGTGGCGGGGCGATGCTCCATCAGTTTGCTGTAGGTCTCGTGACCGCCGAATTGCTCCAGGCTCCACGGGCATTGCACGGCAGTGACGGCTTTGACTGGAGTGACAAACGAAGTCGCCAGCCCCAGCGACAGCACCAGGCAACCGAGTTCGCGCTTGAACGGTTTCAGCCGTTCGATGAAAAACGCGCCGATGAAACCCAGAATGGCAAACACCGAGAAGCCGATCACCAGCTGTTTCGCCCGGTCATGCAGGATGTCTTCAAGAAAATAGCTGTGCCGCCCGATGAAATCCCCCGCGACCGGGTCGTAGAACATTTGCGCCAGAGCCATGTCCAGATCGGTCAGTTCGAGCAACAGCAGAATGATCGCCGCCGCTGCGGGAATGCCCAGACACAACCACCAGTTGAGCGGTCTTGAAGCGGGAAGGGCAGAGGTCGGCACCATGGCAGGTTCCTTGGTCGATGAACGGAGGAGAGAGCGTAATCGCGCGGAGTCTGCGCGCGCTGGCGTCGGCGATTTGTTAACCGAAAGTGAAAAAAACGTCGCAGCGCGCGCAGCGCAGGTTTATCGAAAAACGCCCCTAGCCCTGAGCCACACTTGGCCGTAAGCTGCGCGGGCCAAGACGGCCGTTACCCCGTTCGGAGGAGATGTCCATGCGAATTCTGCTGGTCGAAGACAACCGTGACATCCTGGCCAATCTGGCCGATTACCTGGGCATGAAAGGCTATACCGTCGATTGCGCACAAGACGGCTTGTCCGGTCTGCATCTGGCGGCGACCGAGCATTACGACCTGATCGTGCTCGACATCATGCTGCCCGGCATCGACGGCTACACCTTGTGCAAGCGCCTGCGTGAAGACGCCCGGCGTGATACGCCGGTGATCATGCTGACCGCCCGTGACCAACTCGACGACCGTCTGCAGGGCTTCAAGTCCGGCGCCGACGATTACCTGATCAAACCGTTCGCGCTGTCCGAACTGGCCGCCCGCGTCGAAGCGGTCATGCGTCGTGCGCAGGGCGGCGGTCGCCGCGCATTGCAGGTCGGTGATCTGAGCTACGACCTCGACACCCTGGAAGTGACCCGCGAAGGCAAGCTGCTCAAGCTCAACCCGGTCGGTCTCAAGCTGCTCGCGGTGTTGATGCAGAAGAGTCCGCACGTGCTGCGTCGGGAGATTCTCGAGGAAGCGCTGTGGGGCGATGACTGCCCCGACAGCGACAGCCTGCGCAGCCATGTTCACCAATTGCGCCAGGTGATCGACAAGCCATTCGCCAAGCCACTGCTGCACACCGTGCACGGTGTCGGTTATCGCTTGGCCGAGGGGCGAGATGGAGTTTAAGCAGAGTCTTTCCCAGCGGATCATCATCGCCTTTGCGCTGATGAGCGCACTGGTCGCCGGCGCTTTCGCCATGGGCATCGTTGCGACGGTGCACCTGGTGGAAGAGAAACTGATTTCCGCAGGGCTGGGTGGCGACCTGCAACGCTTGCTGCTGATGGACAACGTCTCCGACTGGAGCCATCGCCCCGAGCCGGATCAGCTGTTCTATTTCAGCGGCGGGCCGGGGGATTTCGACCTGCCCAAGGATCTGCGTCACCTCGATGCCGGTTTCCACGAGGTCTTTCGCGAGCAGCTGTCCTATCACGCCATGGTCGAAGTGGTGGATGGTCGGCGTTATGTCTTGCTGCAGGATCAAAGTGATTTCGAAGAGCGCGAGCGCGTGCTGTTTGCCGTGGTGCTGGTGGGCTTCGTGCTCAGTCTGGCGCTGGCGGTGTTCCTGGGCTGGGTGCTCGCGCGCAAGGTGATGGCGCCGGTGGTGCGCCTGGCGCGGCAGGTCCGGCATCGCGACCAGTTGCTCGGGCTGGCGCCGCCCCTGGCGCCGGATTATGCAGCGGATGAAGTCGGTGAACTGGCGGTGGCGTTCGATGCCACGCTGGGGCGCTTGCGTCAGGCGCTGAACCGCGAGCGTTTGTTCACCAGCGACGTCAGCCACGAATTGCGCACGCCGCTGATGGTCCTCGCCAGTTCCTGCGAACTGCTGCTGGAAAACCCCGGTCTCGATCAGCGCGGTCGCGCCCAGGTCGAGCGCATTGCCCGGGCGAGCGAGGAGATGCGCGAACTGGTGCAGACCTTCCTGATGCTGGCGCGCGCACAGAACGAAGAGGCTGGCGCCGCGCCGCAGCAGAACCTCACGCAAGTCGCCGAGAGCCTGCTGTGCCTGTGGCGCGAGCCGATCGAGCGCAAGGGCCTGAAGCTGATGTTCGAGCCGGGCGATCCACCGGACACACGTTACAACGCGACCTTGCTCAATGCGGTGATGGGCAACTTGCTGCGTAACGCACTGCATTACACCGAAGAGGGTTTTATTCGCCTTACCCTCACTGCCAACGGTTTTGTCGTCGAGGACTCGGGGGTAGGTATTCCCGAGGAAAAACGCGAGGCGATGTTCGAACCGTTTGTGCGCGGTAGCGAGAAACGTGGCGAGGGTCTCGGCCTGGGCCTGTCGCTGGTCCAGCGCATCTGCGAAAACCAGGGCTGGACGGTCAGTTTGAGCACGATGGAGCCCAATGGCTGCCGATTCGAGGTAGATCTTGGCGTGAATGCCAGCAAATAGTGGCTCGAGGCTACTCCCGCCCACCTGTCTAAATCCTGTATAACGTTGTAATACTTTGCAGATTTACCTGACAGAATTTTCACAATTGGATGACCTGACGCTGACACGCCGCTGCTTAAGGTGGCGTCATCAGAACAGGAGTCCAGATGATGGCCGGCCCGATCAAGCTCGATTTTTCCGAAAAGTACGACGACCAACACGCACAACGATATCTGCGCAAGCACCAGCAAAGCCTCGGTCGCCGCCTGTCGCACTGGCGCGATGAGCAAGTCGGTCGCAAGGCCTTGGCGCTGGCGGGAGATCCAGGGCTGGTGCTGGATCTGCCCTGCGGTGCCGGGCGTTTCTGGCCAATGCTCGCGGAGAAGCCCAACCGGGTGATCATCGGCGCGGACAATTCCGAGTCGATGATCAAGACCGCGCTGCAGGGACAACCGGCCGATGTGGTCAAGCGTGTACAACCGCTGCACACCTCGGCATTCGATATCGCTCTGCCGGATAACTCGGTCGACAGCATCTTTTGCATGCGTCTGTTGCACCACATCGGCGAGGCCGAGCACCGTCGGGTGATCCTGCGCGAGTTCGAGCGGGTGACCCGTGACAGCGTGATTGTTTCGTTGTGGGTTGACGGCAATTTCAAGGCCTGGAAGCGCAAGCGCGCCGAGCGGGATCGGCCAAGTCATGATTACCAGAATCGATTTCTGATTCCGGCGGCAATGATCGAGAAAGAATTTGAACAGGCGGGTTTCCGCATTCAGGAACAACTGGACTTCATACCGCTCTATGCGATGTGGCGAGTTTACGTATTACGCAAGAGGTAGAGGATGGCAGTGCAAGCAGCGGTTGAAGCGGATGTCGCTCCCCAGGATCGTTTCGATTATTACTGGAACCAGCGCGGCGAATGGGTTGAAGAGCCCAATGTGCGCCGCGGTGGCGAAAGCGGTGTACAGCGCATAGTCGACCGTGACGGTCAGCTCTTGTACGCCAAGCGCCAGACCGGGCACATCTATCGCAGTTGGTTGCACCCCTTCGGTCGCCCGACCGTATTGCGTGAACTCGATGCGCTGACCGGCGTAAGCAAACTCGGCGTGCGTGTTCCGCAGATCGTTTTTTGCGGCGCGCAACCGGATCCGCAACACAAGTGGCGCGCGCTGCTCGTCACCAAATCCCTCGACGGTTTCCAGGAACTGGAACACTGGCTGGCCGCTGCCGGTGGTCGCGATCAATGTGGCGACGTGGTCTACGAGAAAGTCCTCAAGGACCTCGCCGAGAACCTGGCGCGCATGCACAAGGGCCGCTGGCAGCACAGCTGCATCTACATCAAACACGTTTTCGTGCGCGTCACCGGTGAAGGTGAAGCGGCGCAGGTTGAAGTGGCGTTGATCGATCTGGAGAAGTGCCGTCAGCGTCTGACACCCTATCGCGCCGCGCAGCATGACATGAAGCAACTGCGTCGCCATTCGTCGTTCCGCGATGCCGACTGGAAAAAACTCGTCTACTTTTATGAGACGGCGTTTGGCAGCGCTATCAAAGGTTTATAGCGATGAAACTCGAAATTGCACGAGGTTTGTTCCTGATCGGGGCCTTGGCAGTTGCTTCACTGGCGGTGGCTGCCTGGGAGCAGCCGCGCATGCAGGTCATAGGAGCGTCCGGGAACGGCGCTCATTGTTCGGTTCCACGGGTGGCGAAAGCCTCCGTGGCGACCCAGCCCGATCATGATTTGCTGTTGTTCATGTTCGGACTGTCTCAGGGAATGAGGCCAGCCAGTTGAAACGATTCAAGCCCAAATGAAAGGCCTCGCAGTTGCGAGGCCTTTTTTTGGAATACGAATTGTGTAGGAGCTGGCGAAGGCTGCGATCTTTTGATCTTGCTTGATCGTTCCTACGCTCTGCGTGGGAACGCCTCAAAGGACGCTCCGCGTTCCAATGGGACGCGGAGCGTCCCGAGCTGCATTCCCACGCAGAGCGTGGGAACGATCAAAATACCGCATTCGCGAGCAGGCTCGCTCCCACAGGGAAATGTGCATTATCTGGCATCTGGCTTAGCGAGGAAGGTGTAAACACACGGCAGCACGAACAGCGTAAACAACGTGCCGATCGACATCCCCGTCGCAATCACCATGCCGATATCAAAGCGGCTCACGGCGCCCGCGCCGGTGGCCAGAATCAGCGGCACCATGCCGAACACCATTGCCGCCGTTGTCATCAGCACCGGGCGCAAGCGAATCGCCGCTGCTTCCTCCACCGCTTCACGGGCGCTCAGGCCCTTGTCCTTGCGCAACTGGTTGGCGAATTCGACGATCAGGATGCCGTGCTTGCTGATCAGGCCGATCAGCGTCACCAGCCCGACCTGGGTGTAGATGTTCATGCTCGACCAGCCGAGGAACAACGGGATCAGCGCGCCGCAGATCGACAGCGGTACGGTCACCAGAATCACCAGCGGATCGCGGAAGCTTTCGAACTGTGCGGCCAGCACCAGAAAGATGATCGCCAGCGCCAGGGCAAACGTGACCCACAATGCGCTGCCTTCCTGCACGTACTGGCGCGAGGCACCGCCGTAGTCGAAGGCAAACCCGGCCGGTGCTTCTTCGCGGGCAATCTGCAGCACGGTGTCGATGGCTTCGCCCATGCTCACCAGCGGGAAACCGGAAATCTTCGCCGCGTTGAGCTGCTGGAACTGATTGAGCTGGCGCGGCCGTGCGCGGTCGCTGACCTTGATCAAGGTCGACAGCGGCAGCAATTCGCCCTGGGTGTTTTTCACGTAGTAATTGTTCAGCCAGTCCGGGTTGTCGCGGTAGGCCCGTTCAACCTGGGCGATGACCTTGTAGCTGCGCCCGTCGATGGTGAAGCGGTTGATTTCCGCCTCGCCGAGCAAGGTCGCCAGCGTGCTGCCGAGGTCGAGCATCGACACGCCCATCTGCGCGGCCTTGTCGCGGTCGATATCCACGACTACTTCCGGCTTGTCGAACGCCAGATCGAGGTCGACGAAGGCGAACTTGCCTGACTCCATGGCGCGTTTCTCGATGCGCTCGGCGACTTGCAGCAGCAGCTCGTAGTCATTGGCCGTGTTGACCACGAATTCGAAGGGCAGACCCTCACCGGTGCCGGGCAGGGAGGGCAGGTTGAAACCGAAGATCTGCAGGCCGGGAATGCTCTCCAGTTTGCTCTGCACCTCGGGAAGGATTTCCATCTGCGTGCGGCTGCGCTCGTTCCAAGGTTTGAGCAGGAAACCGCCGATACCGGCCTGCACGCCGTTGTAGCCGTTGATCTGGAACGATGAGTAGTACTCGGGAAACTCCTTGAAGATGGTGATGAATTCGTCGGTGTAGGTGCTCAGGTAGTCGAGGTTGGTCGGCTGCGGTGCGCTGGCCATCATGAAAATGATGCCTTGATCCTCGTCCGGGGCCAGTTCCGACTTGGTGAACTTGAGAAACACCGGAATCAGGCACAGCACGATCACCGCAAACACCAGCACCACCGGCCGGGTATTGAGCGTGCCGTGGAGCATGCTTTGATAACGGCGCTTGAGGCCTTCAAAGACTCGGTCGAGACGATGGGCCAGGCCGCTGGGATTCTCTTCGTGGCGCAGCAGAAACGCGCACATCATCGGCGACAGCGTCAGGGCGACGACGCCGGAAATCACCACTGCGCCGGCCAGGGTCAGGGCGAACTCCTTGAACAACGCCCCGGTCAGCCCGGTGAGGAAACCGATCGGCGCATACACCGCCGCCAGAGTGATGGTCATCGACACCACCGGCATGGCAATTTCCCGCGCGCCTTCCAGGGCGGCATCGAACGGCGTCTTGCCTTCCTCGATATGACGGTGGATGTTCTCCACCACGACGATCGCATCGTCCACCACCAGACCGATGGCCAGCACCATGGCCAGCAGCGTCAGAAGGTTCATCGAGTAACCCATCATCTGCATGAAGAACATCACGCCGATCATCGACAGCGGAATGGTCACCACCGGGATCACTACCGAACGCAGCGCGCCGAGGAACAGGAACACCACGACGATGACGATCAGCACCGCTTCGAACAGGGTTTTCACCACCTCATCGATGGAGGCCTGAATGAACAGTGTCGCGTCGTAGGCGATTTCGCTTTTCAGGTTCGGCGGCAGCTGCGCTTCCAGCTCGGGCATCAGCTTGCGCACTTCCTTGATCACGTCCAGCGGGTTGGCGCCGGGGGTGGCCTTGATGCCGATATACACCGACGGCGTGCCGCCGAAAGAGCTGATCGAATCGTAGTTTTCCGCGCCCATTTCCACCCGCGCGACATCACGCAGCAACACACGGCTGTCGCCATCGACCTTGAGCGGAATCGCCGCGAAGGCCTCGGCGGATTTCAGTTCGGTGTTGGCGTTGATGCTGGTGACGGTGTACTCGCCTTTCACCTCGCCGGCAGCGGAGAGGAAGTTGTACTGGCGCACCGCAGCGGTCACGTCGGCGGCACTGAGGCCGAAGCCGGCGAGTTTCACCGGGTCGAGCCACAGACGCATGGCGAACACCTGATTGCCGAGAATTTCCGCTTCGGCCATGCCCGGCAGCGTCGCCAGTTTTGGCTGGATGACCCGCGACAGATAGTCGGTGATCTGCGGGTTGCTCAGGTCCTTGCTGAAGAAACTGATGTACATCAGCGCCGAAGCGTCGGCGGATTCCTTGCTCAGCACCGGGTCTTCGGCGTCCTGCGGCAGCTTGTTCTTCACCTCGTTGGCCTTGGCCAGCAGTTCGGTGAACAAGCGGTCGGTGTTGGCACCGATGCGCGCGTAGATCGAAATCACCGAAAAGTTCTGCCGGCTGACCGAGGTCATGTAATCGATGCCTTCGGCGCTGGCCAGGCTCTGTTGCATCGGCTGGGTGATGTAGCCCTGAATGGTTTCGGCGTTGGCCCCGGGATAAGCCGTGGTCACCGTGATCAGGGCGTTTTCCATTTGTGGGTACTGGCGCAGCGGCAGCTTGCTCCAGGCCTGGAAGCCCAGCAGCACAATCAGCAGGCTGACCACGGTGGCGAGCACCGGGCGGCGGATGAACGGATCGGTAAAAGCCATGGGAATTCCTTGATCAGTCGGCGCGAGGCGGACTGTTCTGCTCGCCGAGGGTCTTGTCGTCGCTGATGGCAATGTGGGCGCCGTTGTCCAGTTTGATCTGGCCAGCCGTCACCACTTGTTCGCCGCTCTGCACGCCCTTGTTGATCATCACCAGGCCATCGCGGCGTTCACCGGTTTCGACGAAACGACGTTCGGCGATCAGCAGCGGTTGGCCGTTTTCATCCTTGGCGACGCTGCCGTCCTCGGCCTTCTTCTGCCCGACCACATAAACCGAGTTGCCGTACAGGGTGTAGGTGATCGCGCTTTCCGGCACGACGATGTGCTTTTGCGGATCGGGCAGCAGCACTTCAAGGCTGGCGAACATGCCCGGCAGCAGCTTGCCGTCGGGGTTGGCCAGGGTGGCGCGGACGAGGATATTGCGCGTGGTGCTTTCGACGATCGGGTTGATTGCGCTGATCTTGCCGGCAAAGTTCTGCCCCGGATAAGCGGCGACGGTGAACTGCACGGGCTGACCGATAGCGAGTTTTGGCACCGCTTGTTCCGGCACGTAGAAGTCAGCGTAGAGGCTGCTCAAATCCTGCAACGTAGCGATTTTGGTACCGCTGGCGAGGTAGTCGCCAACGTCGACCTGACGGATGCCGATGGTGCCGCTGAATGGCGCGAGGATGCGCTTTTTCGCCAGCGACGCGTTGAGCTGATTGACCGTGGCCTTGTTCTTTTGCAGCACGGCGGAGAGGCGGTCGTACTCGCCTTTGGAGATCGCGCGGCTGTCGACCAGTTGCGCGCCACGGCCGAAGTCCAGTTGCGCCAGGCCCAGGTCAGCCTTGGCGGTTTCGAGCAGGGCGGTTTCCACGGCGCTGTCGAGTTGCAGCAACGGCTGTCCGGCCTTGACCTTCTGCCCGGATTCGAATTTGAGTTCAGTGACGGTGCCGGCGACTTCCAGACTCAAATCGACACCTTGCAGCGCCTTGAGCGTGCCGACGGTGGGCAGGCGCATCTGCCACGGCTGTTCGCCGGCAGTGGCCACGGCGACACTGATCGGCGGCTTGGGCTTGGAAAAGCCCTGGATCATCGTGTAGATCGAAAAGGCTTTATAACCGCCCAGCACCAGGACGAGCAGCAAAACAACACCCAACATGATCAGCATGCGGCGACGCAGCATATTTCCATTTCCTTGGATAAATCATGAGACAGGCGGGCACATTACTCCGAGTCAGGTGGGGATTCCAACTGGCAGTTATTACGTGAAGGCCGGATATGAACCCTGTGGCGAGGGGATTTATCCCCGTTGGGCTGCGAAGCGGCCCCCTGAATCCTTCAGTCATACCGCAATTGCAGTTTTAAGGGCGGCTGCGCCACCCAACGGGGATAAATCCCCTCGCCACAGGATGGGGGGCCATCTCAAAAATGAGCGGGTATCAGGCCATCAAGTGCAGATGGTTGTCCCAGAGCCCCGCCGGCAATTCCAGCGGCTTGGCCAGCAGCTGTTCCTGCCGGCAATCGTAGTAACGGCAACGGCCCTGACCCGAAGTCACGACAAAGCCATCCTTTACCGCACCAACGCCGGCGCAATCAGGCAAAGGCGCATCGAGGCGCAGTTCGCCGCTGTCCAGATCCCAGATAAAGAAGCGATTGCCGCGCGGCGCTGTCAACGCGACCAGACGCAGGTCGCTGTGCACCGCGACGCTGGCGGTGTAGTGCCCCATCGCCTGCAACTGATCTTCCGCTACCGGGAACGCCACGAACGCTTGCCCGGGTCGCTTGATCGCCAACAGCTCCGAGCGCTCGTGGGACGGCCCCATGAATTGCTGGCCGGCGACGATGGTACCGTCACTGGCGATGCCCAGGTGGCGCACGCTGTTCATCTGCTGGGCGAGGGTTTCCTTGCTCAGCAATGTGCCGTCGCGCTGCATCAGCACCAGGCTTGGCTCCATGGCGTTAAGGTTCATATCGACGCGGCTCTCCGCCTCGGTGCGAATCCCGCCGTTGGCCACCACCAGCGTCTCGCCGTCGGGCATCCACGACACCTGATGCGGGCCGAGGCCATGGGTGGAAATCTCGCCCGTGTGCACCAGCCGCTCGCCTTCGAACTTGTACACGCCGAGCAGGCCACGCCCGGGATCGCTCGTATCGTTCTCGGTGGCGTACAGGTATTCGCCGTCCTTGTGCACCACGGCGTGGCCATAGAAGTGCCGGTTCGGCTGCGAGGTCACGGTCTGCAGCAACGTGCCGTCGCGCAGGTCGATCAGGTAACTCTCGGTTCCCGGACGTCGCGCAACGAACAGCGCCAGCGGCTGCGTCGGATGATTGATGATGTCGTGACAACGCTGGCCGACGTGGGTGGCGAACACCCGCGTACCGTCGAGCCGATAGCCGACGGCGTAATGCTTGCCGTCAGTATCGTCACGCGCCGACAGCAGCAGCGGGCTCTGATCCTTGCGTTTGAACAGCGTCCAGCCGCCCAGCGTCACTGCTCCCAGCAGTGCACTACCTAAAGTCAGAACCTGACGTCGCAGCATGGCACTCGCCCTCATCAGTCACCGTCGTTGGCGTTGAAGCCCAGTTGGATGCCCAGCGCCTTGGCCAGTTCGCCTTCGTGCAGGCGATGGACGACGTTGAGGCTGTCGTAGATGTCGTTGAGTTGCTGGCGACCGGCGTCGTCTTCAAGCATTTCGCCGAGCGAACGCTGGGTGCTGTCGAACAGTTTCAGCGAAGCGGCGTAAGCGGCATCGATCTTGTCGGCCAACGGCTTCTGCTCGGCCGGCAGCAGACCGCGCAGGCCTTTGTTGTCGACGCCTTCCCAGACGGTTTTGGCGGCGGCAAGGCTGGCTTCCAGTGCGGTCAGCGACGACTGGCTGCGCCACGCATCCGCCTGGAATGGCTGCGGCACGCCTTTGCTCTGGCGGCCCATCGGCGTGCCGAGTTTTTTCTTCAGGGTATCCAGTGCCGTCACTTGTACGCGCAGCAGATCGGCGATCGCTTCGTGGGAGTCGGCGTAGCGCTGGTTAGGGAACTTGCTCATCTGCGCGAGCATGCCGTCGGTATTGTTCCAGCCCTGCAGGATCTCTTCGGCCAGTTGCTTCTGGCGTTCGCCGATGGCGATCAGCAGCGGGCAGTATTTGGCTTTCTGCGCATCGTTGGCGACGTCAGGCTTGGCGTCGAAGAGGATGTATTCGTAAGCCGACAGTCCCTGCACCACGACGCTGGATTTGGCCAGCGCGGCGGCGTCGATCTGCGGCTGGGCGACGACCAGTTGCTCGACCTGACGGCCGACGAGGTTTTTCTTGTCCGGCCAGAACTGCACTTGCCACGAACGATTGCCTTCGGCCAGCGGACCGATCAGCAGCGGTTGCAGTTCGGCCCAGGCTTTCTGCGCGTGAAGGAAATCGGCACGGGCAGTTTCCAGGCTTTCCTTGCCCTGGCAATAGGCGAGGGCGCTGACCGCCAGTTGCCGGTCGGCTTCGACCCAACGGGTGTAGGTCGGCAGGATCACCGATTTGGCGATCGCCGCCGAAGTGACCGCTTGCGGGTCCTGCGGCGAGCAGGCGCCGAGGGCGAGCGCGGCAAGGCTGGTGAACAGTAACTTGGGACGGAACATGTCGGGCTCCCGATGTTTTTTCAGTATTTAAAGTGAGTTCAGAAACGCCAGCAACGCAGCGCGCTGCTCGGCATTGAAAGACAAAACCTGTTGCTGCGCCGCCGTCGCTTCGCCGCCATGCCAGAGCACCGCTTCGAGCAGGTTGCGTGCGCGACCGTCATGCAAAAACTGGGTGTGACCGCTGACCGCTTGCGTCAGGCCGATCCCCCACAACGGCGGCGTGCGCCAGTCGCGGCCGGAGGCCTGAAATTCGGTGCGGTTGTCCGCCAGACCTTCGCCCATGTCATGCAGCAGCAAGTCGCTGTATGGACGAATCACCTGATTGGCCAATTCCGGTTCGGCGGCATCGGCGGCGGTGGTGTATTTCGGCGTGTGGCACGACTGGCAACCGGCCTGGAAAAACAGATTCTTGCCGGCCAGCACCTGTGGATCGTTGACGCCACGGCGCGCCGGCACTGCGAGATTGCGGCTGTAGAACAGCACCAGACGCAGGATGTTGTCGCTCACCTCCGGTTCACCATCCGGGCCATTACCGTTCGGCGCCTGTTTGCAGGCAGTCTGCGCCTCGGTGCAATCGTCGAACGGCCGCAGGCTGGTGGTCAGGCCCATGTCACCGGAGAATGCGTGAACGTTCTGCTGATTGAGATTCGGCTGCCCGGCTTTCCAGCCGAACCGGCCGATGACGGTTTTCTGCAACTGGTCATCCCAGACCTGGTTGGGCCGGCCGTTGATGCCGTTGTTCTCCTTGGCTTGCGCGGCAGCGTTGGCGAGGATCGCTTGCTCAGGGATGGCTTCGAGCAGGCCCAGACCAATCATCGGCGGCGCCACCCGCGCGGAAAAACGCGTGTCCGGGTGCATCGGGCCGTAACCGAGTTGAGTGATCTGCAGGGTCGGTTTGCGCAGCTCGACTTCAGTGCCGTCCTTGAAGCGTACCGGCACCGGCGTGTAGTCGACCCGCACCTTGCCTTCCGGGGCGACGCCGGGCACGGCCATGTCCTGGAATTGCCCGCCATACACCGGCTCCGGCACTACGCCGAGCTGTTCGATGACTTTGGCGTATTGCGGCGCGTCGGGAATCGACAGGCGCACCAGCATCGACACTGCATTGCTTGCATCAGGTGCCGGCGGATGCCCGCGACCGTCCTTGATGTGGCAGTTCTGGCAGGCGTTGGTATTGAACAGCGGGCCGAGGCCGTCGCGCGCCGTGGTGGTCGACGGCGCGATCACCCACGGGCTGCGAAAGAAACTGTTGCCGACACTGAAGTCCACGCGCCGCGACGGCGGCAGGTTGGCCGATGGCAGGGAGAAGGCGTTCTGATCGCTCTTGCGCACAGTCGCCGCACCGCCCGAACGCGCTTCCCCCGGCTCGGCCTTGGTGAAACGCGGGGCGTCATCGCAGGCACTCAGGCCCAGGGCCAGCAACAGTGCGGACAAGCGAAGCGGCAACGACAGCATCAGACATCCTGCAAACGGGCGAAAACAAAGGCGCAAAGTCTAACAGGGCGGGGGAGTTTGAATAAGAGGAATTATCGTTTGCTTGATATCGCGCAAGCCTTGAAGCGCATACCAACACTGTGGGAGCGAGCCTGCTCGCGAAAGCGACGCCAGACGCGCTGAAAATGCTGCGCCGGATCAAGCCTTCGCGAGCAGGCTCGCTCCCACAGGGATAGTGGTGTGCCAATAATGAAAAAGGCGACCCGAAGGT
>NZ_JASCPT010000010.1:0-82107 GCF_029959775.1 Pseudomonas sp. PS01270
CAGCAAGTGGTGGTATGCGGTTTTGGCGTGCCGGGCGATACGGTTACGGTGACGCTGGTCGGTGCCACGCGCTCAGAGCCGGCAAGTGGAATCGTGCAGGAAAATCGCACCTGGTCAGTGATGCTCGATGCAAGCCCGCCCGACGGAGGGCTTTATCGGCTGGAGGCAGTCGCATCTCTGGACGGGTTCGAATCATTTGAAACCCTGCGCTCGGTCATTTTGGGTACTTTTGTGCCAGCCCTCGACGAGCCGGCGCCGGGACGCTGGGTCAGCCATCCAGTGCAGTTCAGCGGCAAGGGCCGCCCGGGCGTGGGCGCCGTCGTGAGTTGGTACAACCCGGATGTGCAATGGGTGCCGCAGCTGCCCGTGGACGGTGAGCAATGGCGCGGAGACGCGGCGCGGGCACTGCCTCTGGGGGGGAACTGGTACCGATTCCGGCAGACGCTGACTGACGCAGCGGATGACGCAACGATGTCCGATTGGGCCGATAGTGCGCGTTTTGAAGTCGAAGGCGCGCGCCTTTCCACAACAATTCCTGAAGCCTGACTTCCGACGAACGGTTATCAAGCCTGTCATAAATGACAGTGGACTGAACGGCTTTCGCAGCGCTAAATCGTACTTACTGAATGTGCAGCCCGACGAAGGATGTCGGGCTGTGCGGGCCAGTTGTCGCCTAAAGGAATCTGATCATGGTTGATTCGCGCCGTCCCGCCCTGCAACTGTTCGACCAGTTGTTCAGCGAGAAACAACGAGCACAGGACGTCGGACTGCAGAACCTCGAGACTTACCTGGAAAACGGTGGATCAATTTATCCACTGGTTGAAAAGGGTGTTCAAGGCATGCTCCAGGAGCACCCGCAACTCAGCTTTGAGCAAGCGCAACAATTCTGGCGCGGCGCCAACAGCATAGCCACGTCTCAGCGGCGCCAGTTTATCGAGAGGACGCTGAGGGGGAACAGGGACGCGCCAAAGCGCAGCTCCAGCGGTTTGCTATCGATCGTGGACGGTCCCAATTATCACGCTCTGATCGGTACCGATTTTGCTGCACTGTGCCCGCCAGATGCGCTGGAGTCCATCTGGTCGCCAGTAGCCTATCTGATCGACTTGTTGCGCTGGGTTCGTGACCGTCTGGAGGGCATCAACAAGGAAGAAAAATATGCGCTGCATAACCGGCGCACGGATTTGCTGGCACTGAGCGTCGACTTCAATGCGGTTTATCAGTCGATCTCGTCTGTGGACATCATCGTCGAGGTGCTGGAGAAATTCATTGCGGCGAACACGGATGTCGAGTCGATCGAAGACGCGCTGATCGCAGCTCGCTACCCCAACGGCCTGCCTTATTACCAGCATTGGGTCACGATTGATGGTATCGCGCAGGTTCATGATCTGTCGGTGGGCGATTTTGAGCACCGGGTCGACCTTGCTTATCCGTATTTTCTGCAAACCAATGGTCGGGGTGCCAATACTGCAAAGGGTTTCGCCCACGCTTCGCGGCTTGGCCCTTATCAGCGCCTGTTGCTGACAGAAACCCGGGCGGATTTCGAAGATCGCGAAAGTTTCTTTGCGGATAACTTTGGTACCACCAAGCTCGACGAATACCGGTTACTCAATCAGGTGGTGTTCCTGGGTGAGCGCACCAAGCTCGACAGTCGGCAGATCGAAGCCCTGCTGTCGATTGGCGACTTTGCTCCGGTGCGCTCGACCAATGTTACCTATATGGATGACAAGCCCGAGCATCCGGAAAGCGAGCGCTCGGGGTCAATCTATATCAATGACAACACTGCGCCGGCGGTGCGTATCGATAATGCAAGCGAGCTTCGGCATCGATTGACGGCAAATCCCGACGAGTCCATCGGGTTCAATCGTTATGACCGACTGAATCGGATGGTGCGCCTGGCCAGCTGGACCGGATTGCCGTTCGATCAGGTAGACGTAGTGTTGGCAGCTGCCATCAGGGCGACTGCGCTCGGCAATCGGCCTGAAGACTCTTCAGACAAAATGGAAATAACCAATGGCGTCGTGCATGCACTTGGCTTGTTTCAAAAGTTGCGCGAGCGCTACCAATGCACTGCCGCGGACTTCGCGGTCTTTATCGGTGAGATGTCGGTTTATGGCCGCGGCGAAGCGCTTTCGCAGTTCGATCAGTCGTTCAATTTCGAATCAGGCTATCGCGAACCTTTCAAGCTCGACAACGGTGCGTTTGCGGTAACACCTGTGCCTGGCATGGTGGATCTGACGATCAGCCAGCTCTGCAGTGGCCTGGCGATTGATCCGCAGACTTATTACGTTCTGGCGAAAACAGTGGCCAAGGCTTACGGCTTGACCGAAACACTGAATCGCAACGCAGCGATCATCTCAAGTTTTTATCGTTTGGTGTCGCTGCCCCGGCTGTTGAACATCACACCGGTTGAAGGTGTACTGATGCTGTCGATGCTGGGCGGCGATGAGTGGATCAACCGCTTCGCCGGTGTCCCTGTCATTCACGATGTTCCGGACGGTTTACCGGATGCGCTGGAACTGATCGAGGCTATGCAAAGTTGCGTGCAGTGGTGCGTGCAAAACAGTCTGCCGGTGTCGTGGATGTTGCAGCATGCGGTCAACGCGCCACCGGTACAGGAACTGTCCGAACAGGATGAGCAGTTTTTCGAGCAGATTCGCAATTTGCTGCCGACGGCACAGCTGTCCAATAGCACTTTCCTCATGGCTGGCGTACCGACCGCCGGTGCTACTGACTGGATCGAATTCCTCGCGACGTCCGCCGACAGCCTGGGGCCGATAACCGATTTGTATGGGCTGATCCTGCCCTATGAGCAAGACGCTGAAACGTATCCGGCCTTCGTCCTTCAAAAGATCTCATGGGCGGTCAATAGCGCCTTGGGTGAGATCGAGCCAGCATTGCGGCAGAACATCATCACCAGCATGGTCAGTGCTTTTCTACAGATGCGCGATGCTCAGACTTCGCTGGTAAGGGAGACGCTGGCTTCATACGCCGGCGTGGGTGTGGATCAAGCGTTGCTGGTCCTGGATTGGGCAGGCGTCACGGTGCATCAATTACTCCTGCATGTATTGGAGCGAACCGATACGCAAGCCGAGGCGTCCGGCCGTACACGCGACCGAGCCGCAAGCGCATCATTTGATCTGCTGGCTGAAATTCGCCGGCGCAGTGAGGTGGTGTCGACACTTGGGTTAAGCGCCGCGCTGTTGCAGGAATATCTGGATAGCGGCTACAAGGACTGGCTTGTTCAGGCCGACAAACATACGTTGACGGTGCGCACTCTTTATTACCTGACGACGCTCACTCGCGCTTTTGCCCTCGCTTCAGCCGCGAGCGGCCAATCGCCACAGAAGCTTTTGGATTACCTGCGTCAGGTCAACGCATTGCCGGCAGTCAGTGGTGATGCGAAAAGGCTTGCGCAACAGGCGTCTGCCATCAAGCTGGCGAATTTTTTTGGCTGGAGCGTGCAGGACGTGCGCGAATGTGTCAGCCGCATCGATGTCGACGGGATTCTGAAGAACCTCAGCCAGCTCGATTTGTTGATGCGCGTGCTGACGCTGTCCACCGCGACCGGTATGGATGCCTTAACGATTTTTCTGATCGGTAATCTGCCCGAGACGGTCGATAAAAGTTCCTACGCCAAGGCCGCTGAACATGCCCTGCTCGGCGAGTCCGGTGCGCAGGCGCCAATTGTGCATGCACCGGGCGACGTCACAGGGCTGGTCACGATGACGTGCGAAGTGGTGGATAACAGCACCGTTGTGGCCAATAAGCCAGGCGAAAAGGTCACTTACAAGGTGACCCTCAAAGACGCCAACGGGGAGCCGCTGAGTGGCGTCACCGTCCATTGGCGCGCCACATTGGGCACCATTAAAGACGACACCACCCTGATCGACGGGACGCTTGTGGCTGAGTTTATTCCCGGCAAGGTCATGGGGCACGACACGCCAGTGCTCTGGCTGGATTTGTTCGAGCCGCAATATGCCCCTTCCATCGAGATCACAGCCGATTTCGCTACGCTGTTTTTCCCGCTTGAGGAACTTTCACCTACGCCTCTGGATACAGTGGAATACGGCCATGAAGTAGAACTTTATGCGGTGCTGGAAGACGCCTACGGAAACCGCGGACAGAACTCGCTGGTGGAGTGGTTCTGGACAATCGAAGCGCCCGCGAAGAGGGATGCCGTCACTATTCGGCCGGCGCAGGGTTTCACTGATCGGCAGGGGCTTACACGGGTTTTTGTTTCAAGCAGGACGGGCGGCACATTCGAGTTCAGTGTTCGTACTCAGTCTGGGGAAAGCGAAAGAATATTCACCAATGCCATCACGTTCGCCCGGAGCTAGTGGCAGGACGTTGCGTACTGCCTGGCGAACGTTTGTCCCCGGGCCATATTCCAAGGAGCGAGATCATGGCACTGAGTAACATTGGCGGGCTGCTGGAAAAACGTCGCTCGGCCCTGCTCGAATACTGCATTGGTCAAGTGGCCAATACCCGATACCCGTTTCTGAAAACGCCTGAAGATCTGTTTGAATTGCTGCGCATCGACCCGCTTGACACCTATCAGGTGAAGAGTTCCAGAGTTGCCGAAGCGACAAGCTGTGTGCAGCAGTACATTCATGCGGTGTATCGAAAGCTGGAGCCAGGCTTTGGAGATCATGAGTTCGACAAGCGTCATCTGCACGAATGGATTTTTTACAGCAATTATTCCGATTGGTCGGCGATGCAAAAAATTCCATGCTATCCGGAAAATTTCATCATTCCATCAGTGCGACTGCGCAAAACCAGTCTGTTCAGAAATCTGGAAAACAACCTTAACCAGGCCCGTTTGAACAACGATACCGTGCAGGCTGCGCTGCAGGAGTATCTACAGGCATTCGAAAAAATCTGCGATCTCGATGTGATCAGCTGTTTCATGGATGGCATGACACCGGCCAAAGCCGATTACTACTTCTTGGGGCGGCAGCGAGTGCAGCCGTTTCAGTATTTTTGGCGCAAGGCCGAGATCGAACTGAGCCCGGCCAGCGCGGCGGTCAACCCGGCGGCCTGGAGTGAATGGCAAGCGGTGGAAATCCCCACCACCAATCAGGTGCTGGATATCCGCCCGGTGTTCTGGAATGGCCGGTTATGTGTGGTCTGGGCCGAATGGCGTGACGCGGTCGTCGGCAGCGCAGCGGAGGCTTTCAGCCCGAGCAAATTGGTGATCAATCTGGCATTCATGACACAGAACGGGCAGTGGTCGGCGCCGTTGTGTGTGCACAGTTCAGAGTGCAAGGACAACCTTTTGGCGAGCCCCCCCCGACTGATTGCGACTGTGCATGCTGATTACCTTAATCCGAAGGGCAAGTTGGGGATTCTGTTAAGTGGCAAGTTCTCTAAGAAGTCACCCGCAGATTCTCCACCGGAAGATTCTGCTGAAACGGATCTGAAAGTGCATGCGATTTACGACGTGCTGATGCGCCCCCTCCTGGACGGTGGCGCGTGGCTGGATCTGGCACTCGAGGAGCGATTCGTCAGCAGCGATACGGTTCAGCACCCGCTCGACATTCAGGTTACTGCTGTCCCTCGCATAACGAGCCATGGTTCCCTGACTCCCTATCTTGGTCTGAACGTTATGGCAACGCGCGTCGATGACAACGATGTGCTGACGGTTCAGGGTTTCTGCAGTCCCACGGGACTTGAAAGCGCTACGTTGAATATGGTGCTGCAAGTGACGGGATCGTCTGATATCGATCCGCCGCCGATTAGTGAACTCCAGGATGCAAGCGGTGGCTGGACAACTCAAGCGTGGACTTCCCGGCGGGCGAAAGGCACATGGGCTACGCCAGTCACGGTCTTATTCGCCTCTCCCAGTTCCCCTACAGGACAGAAAGAGTTCGACCTGACGATTGTCGATCTCATGGACTTCGTCCCGCCAACTCTGCACAGGAGCAGTGCAGGCACGGCACAGTTCCTGTCATTCAATCAAGCTGGACTGGCGTTGAAATACGTTCGGCTCAATTCATTATTCGGTTCGGAACTGGTGAGGTGTTCGAATATTTCCGTGGACGCCGTGCTGGACTGGTCCAACCAGTTCATTCTCGAACCGTCGCCGACCGGCGCAGAATTTGTTGAACTCAATGGTCCCTTCAACGGTGCCAACGGTCTGAATTTCTGGGAATTGTTTTTTCACCTGCCGCATTTGATAGCCACCCGGTTGCGTGATGAAGAGCGCTTCCAGGAAGCGCAGGACTGGCTGCATTACGTGTTCGATCCACAGGCAACCCAGGATCGGAAAGATCCGCCGGTCCCGATCATGAACCCGAAACCGGCGTACTGGCGTTGCCGGCCTCTGGATATAGAGGGGGCGGGAAGTAATCCGGGGTGGGAAATCCAGAATCCCTCTGATCCGGATGCCATTGGCTATGCCGCACCCGCGCATTTTCAGATCCTGATGTTCACTGACTATGTGGAAAACCTGATGGCGTGGGGCGATTGGTATTACCGCCAATTGACCCGTGACAGTCTGGTGGCCGCCAAGCTTTGCTACGTCCAGGCCGGGTTTCTGATGGGCAAGGCGCCCACCGCCGACACAGCGACTCGTTGGCAGACCGCCACCGTTGAAAACCTTCTGGCCCAGAGTGATTCACGACCGCCTCTTGAAGCGCTTGAAAATACGCAGGATTTCAACCTGGCGGATTACCCGATCGCTTCCGATACCCCGCCGATGCTGGGATTGTTGGCAAGCAAACCTTTTGAAATTCCGATCAATCAATCGCTGCTCGACCTGTTTGCAAGGCCGCAGCAACGGCTTGGTTACCTGCGCGACAATCTCACCATCGATGGCAAACCGCTGGACATATTGCTGTTCAGCCCGATGACGGATCCCAGGCAATTGCTCCGCGATCTGGCCGCTGGCAGCGCGGCCGGACCCAGACCGATGGGGGGGCGGCTGGTGGTCAATGCCTACCGTTGGCGTGTCACGTTCGAAGTCGCACTGCGTGGGGTACAGAGTCTGCGGGATTTCGGCAGTCTGGTGCTGCGACTGCTTGAACAACGCGACCGTGCCGAACAAGAGGAACTGCAGCAGAACCATTTGCTGGAGTTGGGCCGTTACGCCGAAACGGTGCAGGAACAATCCATCGCCCAACTGGAGGCGAATGTAACAGCGCTGCAGCAAAGCCGGGCAATGGCGCAGGAGCGGGCCGATGCCTATGCAGCGCGTTACAACGAGAACGTTTCGCCGATCGAGTATCAGGTCATGGCCAGCCTGCAGCAGTCGAAAACATCAGCCCTGCAGGCCAAAGCCGTCAGAGTGGCAGGGGGCGTCATCGCGGCGTTGCCGAAAATCTATGGTACTTCCAACGGTGGCTTCAAGCCCGAACACGCATTCGATGCAATGGCTTTCGGTTTTGACGTCTCTTCGTCACTGCTGCAAATCGACGCCGACCGACAAGCCACGACCGAAGGCTATCGTCGCCGCCGCACTGAATGGGCGCTGCAACGCGATCAGGCGCTGGCGGAGGTGGACGCAATCAATGCGCAGATCGAAGCGCAAAGCCATGCGGTCAACGCAGCAAGATCCAGCCTTGAACAGACGCTTCGGGCCAACAGTCAAGCGTTGACCATGTTCAACTTCCTAAAAAAACGCGCGAGCAATGCCGAGTTGTTCGGCTGGATGCTTGGCCAGCTAAAAGCCCTGCACTACCAGGCGTACGACGCGGTCGTCAGTCTGTGCCTCAGTGCGCAGGCTTCGCTGGCTGCTGAAACCGGCGATTATGATGCACCGGTCCCTTTGCCTCAGGCCTGGCTCGATCACCGTTATGGTCTGGGCTCTGGCGAACAGTTGCACATGTATCTGCTGGACCAGGAACGCAGGCGCTTGCAAAGCTACGAGCGGCGGCTGGAGCTGGTCAAAACAGTTTCCTTGCGGCAGTTGTGCGACGACGGCATCGAGCCTCAAGAGGGCGTGAGCAGTTGGGCAGATGCACACCAGCAATTGATGGCAACAGGTGTATTGGAGTTCAGACTGACCCAATTGCTGTTCGACCGGGATTACCCCGGCCATTTCTGCAGGCAGATCAGTTCAGTGGAGGTGGATCTGCCTGTCCTGACCGGTCCTTACGAGGATGTCCGGGCAACCTTGCTGCAGATCAGTAGCGTGACGGCGACCCGGCCCACCACACAGTCTGTGCAGTACCTGCATACGCCGACCTCAGGTGTACCTGGCGATCTGGTGTTCAACCTGCGCAGCGCTCAGCAGATCGTTTTATCGGTAGGGCTTTCCGACAGTGGCCTGACCCACCAGAAACCTGATGAAGGTTTACTCAACCCGTTTGAATGCACGGGTGCGGTTTCCCACTGGCGACTGAGTTTTCCTCGACCGCTAAAACAGCCACAAGCTGCAATGCTCAAATCCTTGACCGATATCATTATCCGCGTGCGCTACACCGCCAAAGCCGGCGAGCCGACGTTCGCCCAAAAAGTCACAGACCTGGTTACCAAGGCTGAAAACGCCAGTTTGAAGATGCCAGTCGAAGGAGCAGGCGACCATGAGTGAGCCCGTCGTGCAAAACAATCAGAATCTGGTGCTCAATGGTGACTTCAACGATCGGCTCAAAGAGTGGCGCCCCAGCGGGATGATTGGCCTGGCGAGAGAATTCTATGCTGACGAGTTAGTCAATTTCATGGAGGTCGGTGTCGGGGCTTCGGCTACACAGGTAATCAAGGCACCCAAGACCCCCGGCGCCCGCGCGGGTTACGAACTGACGTTTCTATGCGAACTGCGTCCCGGAGTTTCATGGTCGGGCGAATCGGGCTGGTTGCACATCCGCAAGAGCGGCGATGTGTTAATGAGCATCGAACTCACGGCAGAAGAAGGCCGGAAACAGGTGCACGAAGACGCCGGACTGGGGGCGGAGCAGCCGCTGGAATTCAAGCCGCGGGTGTATCAAAGATCACTGGATCATTTGGCGTTCGTCGAAGATGACGAATTGAGCTTCGAGGTCAGCGGTGTCCCGCGCAACGCGGGCGACCGTAGTTCGACAATCTGCATCACTCGAATCGACCTGCAACTGAAGCTTGAACCGTTGCAACTGCAGACGGTGCGACTGGATGACGAAGTTCTGCCACCAGGCCAGACGTTACACCTTTGCCTGGGCGCTTCCCTTGGCGATGACCCGGACGGCTCTTTGTACATTGCGCATCGTCTGTCTTTTACCCCTGTAGACGGCAGCGTCTGGCTGGGTACGGATATCGCACTGATCATTCAGGGCAACCCATTGGAAGCAGTCAAGGCCACCCCTGACTGGGGAGTCGATCAACCGCTGCTGTCGCAGTGGTCGCTCGACTGCCCGGATATGGGAGAAGAGAAAAGTCATGACTTCACAATAAACCTGGTGAACCAGTACAACACCGAGCCTTATGCGATTGACGTGTCGCTGGGGCATCATCGATTGGCGCTTCGCGAAGTGCAGACCGCGGCGTATTACCCCGTCCTCGAGTATGCACAAAGCGTCCGGTTGGGCGTGCAGGTCCTTTCGTTCTACACCGGCCGTTCGCTTGATGGTCGAGAGGTCAGGTGGACGAGTATCGGGCAGGGCGTGCAGGGCACCGCAGTCACTGATGAACAGGGCCTGGCTTACTTCGATTTCGTCCCTGAGCAAGCCGGCGATTTTGTCATCACAGCGTCGGTCGACAGCGCTTATTACGGCAATGGCGAGGTGACTCACGAATTTCCAGTCACGGTGCTGGCGACCGACCCCTGGCGCGACTTGCATTGCGTTGTCGAAGAGCAGGTAACCCTGTGGGGCGCGACCGGTTATCCCAATCGCGGCACTGATTACCCCTTCATCGTGCGCTTGCCCGCCGACAGCCCTCTGCTGGCGACTGATCTATCGCTGCACTGGAGCGGCGTCGGGCATGAAGAGTTGAAGGTCACGGTCAACCCGCCACTCCAGCAACCGGTCGCTTTCAATGGCGACGATAGTCTCTGGACGCTGGCCTGCGAGGACTGGCTGGATGGTCGCTTCGAACTGTCATTGGTCTGCTCGAAGTTGTTACTGCCATCGCCGCGTAAACCCATGTCGCTGGCGCGCAACAAGGTCAGGATCGCTGACACGCGCGGCCCGAATATTTCGCCGGTTGTCGAGAACTACGAAAAGACCTTGATGCGAGTGCAGGTGGTGCATGTCACTGACAAAGGTGCCGGTGAGCCGGTAATTGATGCGTTCGTCGACTGGCAAACCCCCGAGGGTATTGTCGAGTCTCGTACTGGCAGCGGTGGCTGGGCCAGCCTGTATTACCGGCCGTTGAAGGCTTTGAGCAACGAGACGATTACCGCCAGTGTGAGAGCCTACGAAGGCGGGCCGGCAGATGGACACACGTTTTCGGTCACGGCGTTTGCACGAGACGAGTGGAAGGACAAGGTCAGGATCACGTTTGATGGCTTTCAAATTTCCAGTGACGGAATCGCTTGCAAGCGAGGCAAGACGCACATCCTGACGATCCGTGCATTTGAGAACAGCCCGCTGATTGGCGAGGCAATTACGCTCGGTTGGCGCAACGCAAAGCCAGAGATCGGGCTTGCGGTGAGCGACCTTGATATGCCGAGAATATTGCGCGAAGGGGAAGATCTGAGTTGGTTGTTCAGCTCTGATCGTATCGAAAGTACCAGCAGTATTTTCGAGGTAAGTTTGCTCACCGACACTCTCACGAACAAGGATTTTTCTTGCCGACTGTTATCACCTGACCTCCATGAAGAAATGACCGTGGTCCTGGATCAGATGACCGATCTCAGGGGGCAGCCGCTCTTTCCGTGTATTGGCGCTATACATCGCTATATCTTCCGCACCAATGCGCTGAGTCCTTTAGTGGGTATCCCCATGGATCTGATATGGACTGGAAGCCCGGCGGCAGAGCTCGGAGTCGAGTTGAGCCCACCCCCCAAAAGCGAAAATGTTGTGGACGACAGCGGGTTTACCTGGACGCTGGACTGTTCAAAAAGTACCAAACCCGGGGTTTTCAAACTTCAGTTCATTATCAGTTTCTTTGGCTTGAGCGACATCAATACGATGACCCTGGGCCACAATAAAATCACGATCGAAGACGCCCGTGCATCTGCGGTGGATCCAGTCATTGGGCAGGATCCTGCGTGGATGTGGCTGAAGGTACGCTCCCCTTATCGTCCCGACCTCCCTCTGGAGCAAGTGCCTGTTCAATGGACAGCCGACGGCAGCACCGAAGTGCACGGGACGGCTGCCGATGGCTGGAGTGGTTTTCCCTTTGCGCCAACCACGGCAGGTGAGCATGTGGTGACAGCGGCGGTTATCAGCCCTTATGACCGTTTTGAAGAGCGCCGCTCCATGCAGGTTCTAGCGCTGGAAGGGGATCCGTGGGACGGATTCGAATACAGTTTCGACTCCCGACCGTTTCAGCCACTGGGCCATAGCGCTGAATTCCCTCGGCGCAACGGGCAGCACCAATTGCGCGTGAGTGCTCCGCCGGGCAGTGCGCTGCATGACCAATATCTGACACTGGGCATGACCGGCACCGGGCCGGCGGAATTGGGCTTGCGCTTCGAGGAACCACGTCTGGGTGATCCCAGGTTTTTTTCGGAAGCTGGAATGACCTATCGGTTCAACGCGGGCGACCTCAAGGACGGGAGTTTCGGCTTGCGCTTTGCCTCGGCGCGGTTGGCCAGGCTTTCTCCAGTTATTGCGATGTCGCTGGGGCAAGGCGAACAGGTGGTAAAGATCGCCGAGCGTTCGCGAAGCAGTCAGACACTGCTCTGGGGCGAGGCGGTGTCGGAGCAGGTCGTCATTGTTTCGGCCATCAGTAACAGGCCAATGGTGGGGATGAAGGTTGTCTGGCGCAGTCCGGACCTTGGTGAGGTGACCACTACTACCAACTTCTACGGTGAAGCGCGGATACGGTTCGTGCCGACAACACCGGGTGCGGCGCAACTGACCGCCACGGTGGGCGATGCGCTGTATTCGGAGTCGATTTCCTTACCGTTTTTGCTGCACGAGCCCCGGGAGATCAAGGAACTGGTCAGCGATGATCCGAGCGGGTATCCGGGGCAACAGATGACCGCGCAAGTCCTGGTCGTTTCAGCCAGTACCGCGCAACCCTTGGCCAATGTCGAAGTGATGTGGGAGTACGACCGCACCTCGCTGCCGACAACCCTGACGGATGTTGAAGGCAAGGCAACGGCGCGCATTGTCCTGGAAGGAGCAGGCGAGGCTGCGTTGCGGGCGTCGGTAAAGGGTGGTTTGGCTGGCTGGGTGGTAAAAACGCTCTGGTTGACCGTCACTGAGCGTCCAGCAGCGGTGGAATCCGTTGTTGCGTCGCCTAATCCGGTTCCCTTGCAGACCTACGTCTCCATGACCGCGCTGATTGTGGCCAAGGAGGGGCGAGAGCCCATGCCCAGACGGAAAATCCTTGTTTCCACTAATGGAGCACCGTTCACTGAGTCGTTTACCGATCACAACGGGCGATACCAGGCTCACTGGCGGCCGATGAACCTTACGGATCAGATTTCGCTGGTCGTCAAAGTAGAAAACAGCGACGGCACTTCGGACAGCGACGCTGTGTATGTTGCAGTCACCAACTGATCGAATCTGTCAGATCGCAGCGGTCTTTTTCCAGCTCATGTAGCTTGTCACCAGTCCGGCCCCCAGCTCGGCGGGCCGAACATCCATCACTGCAACGCCATGGGCAGTCAGCCGCTCATGGAGTTGCGAGCGGTCATTGAGAAAATCGATGGTGCCGCAGTAGGCGAGTGCCTCGGGCAACGTTTGTACCGTGCTCTGGCGCAATGTATCCAACGCCTGTTCACGCAGGCTCGCCACCAGCACCCGATGTTGCGCGCTCAACCGTTTGACCGCGCCCAGCACTTGATCATCGTCATCGCGCAAGTTGGTCACCAGCACTACCAGCGCCCGGCGCTTTTGGCGGGCCAACAACTGGTTGGCGGCAGCCTGGTAATCAGCAGGGCGCTGGGTGCTCCGAAGGTCATAAACAGCGTTGAGCAAAACGTTCAGTTGGCCGCTGCCTTTGACTGGTGCGACATGGCGCGGCTCATCAACGGCAAAGGTACTCATGCCCACCGCATCCCCTTGGCGCAACGCCACATAACTGAGCAGCAGGCAGGCATTGAGCGCGTGATCGAAGTGCGACAGCTCACCATCGTGACTGCGCATCTGCCGGCCGCAATCGAGCAGGAAGATGACCTGTTGATCGCGTTCATCTTCGTACTCGCGGGCAATCGGCGTGCGCTGGCGGGCGGTGGCTTTCCAGTCGATCTGGCGCAGGCTGTCGCCCTCGCGAAATTCGCGCAGCTGATGAAATTCCTGACCCTGCCCGCGACGTTGCCGCTGACGTATGCCGAGCTGGCTGAGCCAGTTGTCGACGGCGCGCAACTCACCGCCGTAAAGCCGGGCGAAGTCCGGGTAGACACGGGTCTCGTCGCCGACGCTGAGCAGGCGTTTGCCGGACCATAATCCCAAGGGGCTGGGCAGGTTGACTTCGCACTGTTCGAAGCTGAAATGCCCGCGTTCGAAAGGGCGCAGACGGTAGCTGATCTGGCTGACATGGCCGGGTTGAAGCTCGACAAGCATCGGCAGATGTTCAAACGCGAGGCCGTCGGGAACGTGGTCGAAGAGTCCAATGGCCAGTGGCTCGGCAAACTCATGGGCGATTTGCAGCTTCACCTCTCCCCAGCGCCCGAGCGCCAGGCTGCCGGGCATCTGCCGTTTGATGCGCGGCGAGGGCAGGCGTCTGAGGCGCACAGCGTCGATCACCGCCAAGGCCAGCAGCGCCAGGAGCAATCCCCAGTTGATCGAAATCAGGCTGGACGGGAGGTCGATCTGCAACGCCTGCAAGGCGCCGAGCACGATACTGATAACTGCCAGCAGGGCCAGCCAGATCAGCAGCAGCCGAGACGGTTTCACAGGCGCGGCGCCGGCACTTGATCGAGCAATTGCGTGAGCACCTGATCGACCTGCAGGCCTTCGATATCCAGCTCCGGCGCGATGCGCACGCGATGACGCAACACCGCCAGCGCGCAGCCTTTGATGTCATCCGGGATTACAAACTCGCCGCCGCGCAACAACGCCCGGGCACGGGCACAACGAACCAGTGCAATCGAGGCGCGTGGCCCGGCGCCGAGGGTCAGCCCCGGCCAAGTGCGCGTGCTGCGCGCCAGGCGCACGGCGTAATCAAGGACCTGATCGTCCAGCGGCAGATCGCTGGCAATACGCTGCAACGCCTGCACGTCTTTGGCTTGCAACACTGTGCGCAGCGGTTGCACATCGAGCATGTCGGCGCGGGTCGAACGACAGACCTGACGGACCATGTTCAGCTCCTGATCGGCGTCGGGATAATCCATGCGCACCTTGAGCATGAAGCGGTCGAGTTCGGCTTCCGGCAGCGGATAGGTGCCTTCCTGTTCGATCGGGTTCTGCGTTGCCAACACCATGAACGGTTGCGCGATGGGCAAGGCGCGACCCTCGAGCGTCACCTGGCGCTCCTGCATGGCTTCGAGCAATGCCGCCTGGGTTTTTGCCGGGGCGCGGTTGATCTCGTCGGCCAGCAGCAGGTTGGTGAACAGCGGGCCTTTGCGCAGCTTGAACTGCTCGGTCTGCAGGTCATACACGGCGTGGCCGGTAACGTCGCTGGGCATCAGATCCGGGGTGAACTGGATGCGTGCAAACTCGCCGCCGAAGCATCGCGCCAATGCCCGCACCAGCAAGGTCTTGCCCAGCCCGGGCACGCCTTCGAGCAGCACGTGGCCGCCGGCGATCAGCGCGGTCAGGACATCGTCGACCACCGCATCCTGGCCGATCAGCGCCTTGTTCAATTCATTGCGCACTGCCTGCGCCAGCTGGCTGGCGCGCTGGCGTTGCTGGGCGGCGTGCGTCACGCTGCCGGGCTCGATCTGTTCAGTCATAACGCGTTCCTCAAGGTTTGCAGATGAGCGACCTGACGGCTGAATTCGGCGCTGGACAAACGCTGCTTCGGACGTGGGCTCAGGGCCTGGCTGATGGCCCGGGTGGGTTGCCGGGTCAGGCGCGATAACGCCAGCCATTGCTCGGCCACATTCAATTGATCGAAACCGGGATGGCGGCGGCGGGCGCGGCGCAGGATGTCTTGCTGCAAGGCTTGCAGCAGCGCCTGCTGGCCGTTGTGGCGCAGCAGGAAGTCGGCACTGGCACGCAGATGCTCCAGCAGTTGGCGGCGACCCGCTGGCGCCGGCATTTGCACCGGGCCGTGACGCGCGCCGGCCTGCCACAACCACAGGCCGATCAAGCCGAGCAGGGCGACTATGGCCTGCGGGAAGTAGCGCCAGAGCAAGGTCCACAAACCATCGTGCGTCGTGTCGTAAATCAGCGTGACGTCGGTGTCGGCGCTCAGATACCAGAGCAGCCAGGCGTTGTCGTATTTGCCGATAGCGCCGGTTTTCCACAGCTCGGCATCGGTGACCACGGTGATCGTGCCGAGGCCGTACACCCGTTGCATCATGTGCGTGGCTTTGGCGCTGTTGGCCCAGGCTTGCGCGACATTGTTCGGGTCGTCGAGGTGGAAGTAGGTGTCGAAACCGGCGTAGGCCGGCGCGTCTTCGTCTTCCAGATACAGTTTGGTCAGTTTCGGGAAGCGGTCCTTTTCCCCGCCCTCGGGAGGATCTTTCAAGTCCTTGCTCAGCGATTGGTGCAGTTGCACCTTATCGAGCAGCAGATCATTGCTTTGCCCGGTTTGCGCATCCCACAGCGACTCGGCGACGAATACCAGACGTCCGCCGGCGCGAGTCCAGTTCAACACTTGATCGACTTCACGCGGCGTCATCCGCGCGCGCTCGCCGAACAACAACAAGGTGTGGCTATGCGGATCGATCTGCGGCAGCACCGCCAGGGTCTCGGCGTGACTGACCGCGAGGCCGCGCTCGCGCAGGAACATTTCTGCCGCCAGATAAGGATTGGCTTGCGCGGCAGGCGAGGGGCCGTGATCGACGGTTTCCTGATAGGGCCGGGCCTTGAGGTAAAGAAACAGACTCAAGCCGCCCAGCAGCAGAAGCGCCAGCGCAGCCAACGACCAGCCGATGCGCCGGTTCAATGCCTGGATCCTTTGCCGAACAATTCACGCCAGCCGTTGCACAGCTCTGCTTGCAGGTGCGCCGCTGGAAGTCGGTGCCCGTAGGCCATGTTCTGCCAGTGAACAGTGAGGTTGCGGCTGTAGGCGAGCAGGTCCGGGCGTTGTAATTGCTCGATGCGGTTGAGGATCTGGCTCTCGGTGTCGGCGGCTTTCAGCGTCAGGTTGAAATCATGCAGCAGACGGCTGAGCAGGCCGCGATAGAGCAGGCCCAGCGCGGCGCGAGGTTCGCTCAGCCACAATTGTTCGGCGCTGGCGGCGATGTCATCCGGCAGGGTTTCGCGATTGAGATCCAGGCCAAAGACTTGTGGCGGCGCCGGCGGTTTGCTGCGCGCTGGCAGGTTCGGGCGGCGGCTGACGAAAGCCCGGAGGAATTCGCGATAACGCCAGACCAGCCAGCCTAGCGCAGCAATCAGCGCGCCCCACAACAGCACCTCAATCACGCCGGCGAGGGTATCGAGGTGTCGACCGTCGAGCCAGCCGAGCAGGGCTTTCAGCCACTGCGGTGCCTCACCCGCTTGCGCGTCCTTGGCCGGGCTTGCCGGGTCGTCGCCAAAGCGATAACGGGTGACGCTCTCCTTGTTCTTGAACGGCGGTTGTTCGAGCAGCGACTCAATGCTGTCGCGCGAGGCCTGACTGGTCAGCGGCTGATTGAGCAACCGTGGAGCATCCGGCGCATCGCTGGCCCACACCGGTTGCAGGTTCGGCAGCAGCAGACACGCCGCCAGCAACACGCCGAGCACGCCGTTGTTCAAGCGCTGGCGCAAACGGCGGAAGACCAGCTCGATGTCCCAGGCTTCCAGTTGTGTGCGGCGGTTCAGGTACAGGCTGAAACCGCAGGCGACATACACCGGTCCCCAGGCCACCAGGATCAGCGCATAAAAAACGTTGGTCAGGTGCTCCAGCCAGCGCCAATCCTGATCGGCGGCTAGCAGAAGCGATTGCCAGTCCCAGTCGGTCTCGATCTGCTGCGGCAAGAGCATGTAGAACAGCAGCATCAAGCCGATCCACAGTGCGGTTTCCAGATGCACGCCAATAATCGTCAACCATTGCGCGGCGCCGCCGTTGCGTTGCAGCAGCACCTGCAGACGTTGTTGTCTGGCCTCGCCGTCGAGACCTTCGAGTTGCGTCACCGGCAGCACAAAGCTGCGACTCAGGCTCAGCCGGCGCCAGGTCAGACTGGCCAGCAGTTGCGGCTTGAGCAGGCGCGGCCACTCGCGCAAGGCTTGTCTGAGGGTTGGCGTTTCACCGAACAGTGCTTTGGAGAGGATGTACAGCGGCAGGCGTTCGTAGGCCGGTTTCAGCCACCAGAAAATGAACACCGCCAGTGATGGCGAATCCCACAGCAACAGGCTGAGCAGGGCGAACAGCGGCAGGGTGACGATCGCCCAACTGGTCATCAACAACCGCCGATGCTGCTGGCTCATCAACACGCCCAGATCCATGGCTTCCCAGGTCGTGCGCGGGCGGATCACTACGCTGGCGTCACTCAGGCGCATGGCGGGTCCTTCCGGCAAACAGCAGATACACCGCAACGGCCAGCCACAGCGCGGTGCCGACGGCGTATTTGGTCAGCGGCGTGACACTGGTTTTCGACGACCAGTAAGCCTCGATGAAGGCTGCGATCAACAGGAACAGCATGGCCCCACACACCAGCAACACGCTTTTGCGCGCCGCCAAGCGCAGCGCCTCGCCACATGTCAGGCGTCCGGGGGCGATCAGCGCCCAGCCCAGCTTCAGGCCCGCCGCTCCGGCGAGGGCGATGGCGCTCAGTTCGAACGCACCGTGGCCGATCACGAACGACCAGAAGGTCTGGCCGAAACCGATCTCGCTGAGATGCCCGGCCACCGCGCCGATGATCATGCCGTTGTATAGCAGAAAGAATCCGCTGCCCACGCCCATCAACAAACCGCTGGCGAATGTCTGAAAGGCGATGCCCGTGTTGTGCATGACGTAATAGCCGAACATCACCCAGTCTTCGCTGGCCGCCCGTTCGGCCGAGCGTCCGAGGTGGCCGGCGACGGGGTCGTACATGCCTTGCATCTCGCGCACCTGTTCGGCCGGGATCAGGTTGTAGATCAGTTCCGGGTTCAGATAAACCAGCACGCCGAAACCGATCAGGCTGCCGAAGAACAACAGGCTGGCGGCCGCAACAAAGCGCCACTGTTCGCGCACCAGTCGCGGGAAGTCGGCGAGGATAAAGCTGATGATGAGCGCCCCGAGGCGACTGCGATGCCGATAGAGCTGTTGATGGCCGCGCAGCACTTGCTGCTGTAATGAATCGATCAGAAAACTGCTGTAGCCACGCGCCTGGGCCAGAGCCAGATGTTGGCAGAGACGTCGATAGGCCTTGGGGAAATCGCTGACTTGCGCTGTCTCCTTGCCTTGTTCGAGGCGTTCGAGCGCCACGGCGAAGCGCTCCCATTCGGCCTTGTGGCGACTTTCGAACAGGCTCTGCTTCATGGGGTCGGCCCCAACAGGCCGCGCGCGATGCCGTTGAGTTCAGACACGGCTTTGGGCGCAGAGATGTGCAGCGGCTGCGCCAGCAATGCCGCCAGCTCGTTAACCCGTGCGGGAGAGAGTTCGGCCTGACGCTCGGCGAAACCGAGCATGGCCCGTTGTTCGCTCAGGGTGAGTGGGACAGGGCAGCGACGAGGTTCAGCGTCAGGCAGTTGCGGTCGGCTCAGCGGCCGTTCGCTGTAAACCACCAACGTGCCGGCGGCAATGTCGCCGAGGCGTTTGAAGGTCGGGTGTTGCAGGCAACTGAGCGCACCGAGGAAATAGCCGAAGGGCAGTAGATCGACAAAGCGCAGCAGGTTGCGCAATAGCGAGGCCGACCAGCCGATCGGCGTGCCGTCATCGTGCACCACGCGCAAACCCAGCCATTGCTTGCCCGGCGAACGGCCCTGACGCAGCACCTCGAACAGCACCATGTACCACCAGCTGATGGCAAACAGTAGCAAGGAACCGAGGCCCATGCCGAGCTTGCCGAGAAACGCCAGTGCGATGAACAGCACACCGAGGATCAAGCCGCGAATGCCCAGATCGATGGCAAACGCCACGGCGCGCACCATTAACCCGGCGGGGCGCAACGGCAGATCGATGCCTTCCGGCGTTTCGACCTGATGGCGCGTATCCAGCGGTGCTTTCCTTCGCGGTGCTGTGGGCTCGAGCATGGGCTACCTGATCTTCGCCTGTTCGGGGTGCAAGTGCGCCTGATGCTAGCAGCCTCTCGGGTGTGGGAGCGAGCCTGCTCGCGAATGTAGTGGGTCAGTCAGCCTGTGGGCAACTGACAGAACGCCTTCGCGGGCAGGCTCGCATCCACAAGGGCAATGCATTCCAGTTGTAGGAATCTGGAGAAGTTGCTGGTCCAGGGCTGCGAGGCTGGCCGTGGCAACCCTGAAACGCCTAGACTTCGCCGATCTTCTGTTCAGGATTCGCCCGTGACTTCAATCTTCTGGTACGACTACGAAACCACTGGCATCAATCCGCGCAACGACCGACCGCTGCAGGTGGCCGGGATTCGCACCGACCATGCGCTCAACGAGATCGACGAGCCAGTCAACCTCTATTGCCAGCCCAGCGAAGATATCCTGCCGCACCCGGCGGCATGCGCGATCACTGGCATCACCCCCGGCCAGCTCGCTGAAAAAGGCCTGAGCGAAGCTGATTTCATGACTCGCGTGCATGCGCAACTGGCCGCACCGGGCACCTGTGGCGCCGGTTACAACACCTTGCGTTTCGACGATGAGATGACTCGCTACAGCCTGTATCGCAATTTCTTCGACCCCTATGCCCGTGAATGGCAGGGTGGCAACAGTCGCTGGGATCTGATCGACGTAGTGCGCGCCGCTTACGCATTGCGCCCCGATGGTCTGGTCTGGCCGACCGATGATGAAGGCCGCGTGACCCTCAAGCTCGAACGCCTCACGGCGGCCAACAATATCGATCACGGCCACGCCCACGAAGCCCTGTCGGATGTGCGCGCCACCATCGCGTTGGCGCGGCTGATTCGCGAGAAACAACCCAAGCTCTACGAGTGGCTGTTCCAGTTGCGCAGCAAACAGAAGGTGATGGATCAGATCCGCCTGTTGCAGCCACTGGTGCATGTGTCCGGGCGTTTCTCGGCGGCGCGCAGTTATGTCGGCGTGGTGCTGCCGCTGGCCTGGCACCCGAAGAATCGCAACGCCCTGATCGTCTGTGATCTGCATCTTGATCCGCAGGGGTTGCTGGACCTCGATGCGCAAGCCTTGCGTCAGCGTCTTTATACCCGTCGCGATGAGTTGGCCGAAGGTGAGTTACCGGTACCGCTCAAGCTGATTCATATCAATCGTTGTCCGGTTGTAGCGCCGCTGGCGGTATTGCGCGCACAAGACCAGCAGCGCCTTGGGCTGGACATGGCGCTTTATCAGGAGCGGGCAGTGCGACTAACTGACGCACAACAAGTCTGGAAAGATAAAGTCGCGGCGATTTATGCCAGCGAAGATTTCACTCCCAGCGAAGATCCCGAGCAGCAGTTGTACGATGGATTTATCGGTGATCGTGATCGTCGTTTATGCGAACAAGTTCGAACGGCGGATCCTGCGCAGTTGGCGCAAGAGCAGTGGCCTTTCGATGATGAACGTTTGCCTGAATTACTTTTTCGATATCGAGCACGCAACTTTCCGGACACCCTGGATGTGGCCGAGCAAGAGCGCTGGAAATTATTCTGTCAGCAGCGCCTGACGCAACCCGAGGCAGGTGCGCCGAATACCGTGCAGTCATTTATCGAGGCGGCAGAGCAATGGTCGCTTAGTGCGTCACCGATGCAGCGAGAGGTGCTCAATGACTGGCAGAATTATGTCCAGGCATTACGCAAACGTTTGAATCTGTGAAATCGAACATGCCCGGACAATAAATTACGGGCATAAAAAAACGCCAGCGCTGGCTGGCGTTCTTTTGTTCGCGGATCGCTCTGCGAAGGCGTTGCGGCTTAGCCCAGCAGGGTAGCCCAGCCTTCAACCACATCGCCGCCCCACTTGGCTTTCCACTCTTTCAGAGTCTTGTGGTTGCCACCTTTGGTTTCGATGACTTCACCGTTGTGCGGGTTTTTGTATTGCTTAACTTTGCGTGCACGCTTGGTGCCGGTAGTTTTCACTGCGCCGCCGCGTGGAGCCTTGGATTTTGCTTCTGGATCCAGCAGCGCGATGATGTCACGCAGCGACTTGGAGTATTCACCCATCAGCGTGCGCAGTTTGCCTTCGAATTCCAGTTCGGCTTGCAGTTTATCGTCTTCGGACAGGTTCTTCAGACGGGCTTGCAGCTCTTTGATGGCTTCTTCGGTGGCGCGATATTCGTTGATCAAGGACATGAGTACTACCTTTTGTAGAATGCTGAATGACAGGGGACAGTGCCGCAATAATAGTCAGGCTGTTTCATCAAGTAAACATTTAGATCGGCTTTTTATTTAAATGAGTTACAGGAATTAGCCGCGCTTTGAATGTTCCGTTAAATAATGTGATGCAGTCAGCACAGATATTTACAGTTGTCTGACAAAAGCCCTTCTAAAGCGTCACGGTCTTGACGTAAGACCTGCGTCAGAAAGCCGTTTCACCATGCTTTGTCCCACCCGGCGCGTATGCGTACTGCAGTTTTCCTGCGCAGTCGCTAGAATGGCGGCCTTTGTGAAGTTCTGGAGTTTCCCCCTCATGCGCACTTTTCGGCTGGTGATCTCTTGCCCGGACCGCGTTGGCATCGTTGCCAAAGTCAGTAATTTTCTGGCCTCTCATAATGGCTGGATCACCGAAGCGAGCCACCACTCTGACAATCAAGTGGGCTGGTTCTTCATGCGTCACGAAATCCGTGCCGATTCGCTGCCGTTCGGTATTGAAGAGTTGCGCGAGAAGTTCGCGCCGATCGCCGAAGAGTTCTCGATGGACTGGCGCATCACCGACACCGAGCAGAAAAAACGCGTAGTGCTGATGGCCAGCCGCGAATCCCACTGCCTGGCCGACCTGCTGCACCGCTGGCACAGCGATGAACTGGATTGCGAAATCTCCTGCGTGATCTCCAACCACGACGACCTGCGCAGCATGGTCGAGTGGCACGGCATTCCTTACTACCACGTTCCGGTCAATCCGCAGGACAAGCAGCCGGCATTCGACGAAGTATCGCGGCTGGTCAAACAGCACGACGCCGAAGTGGTGGTGCTGGCGCGCTACATGCAGATCCTGCCGCCGGACATGTGCCGCGAATACGCGCACAAAGTCATTAACATCCACCACAGCTTCCTGCCATCGTTCGTCGGCGCCAAGCCGTATCACCAGGCGTCGCTGCGTGGGGTCAAACTGATCGGCGCAACCTGCCATTACGTGACCGAAGAGCTGGACGCCGGCCCGATCATCGAGCAGGACGTGGTGCGTGTCAGCCACAGCGACAGCATCGAAGACATGGTGCGTTTCGGCCGTGACGTCGAGAAGATGGTGCTGGCCCGTGGCCTGCGTTATCACCTGGAAGACCGCGTGCTGGTGCACGGCAACAAGACGGTTGTGTTCTGATCGAGCACGACACGCTTGAAAAACCAGGGGCCTGGGCGTTGAATCGCTCAGGCCCTTGTCATTTGAGCCCGAGGAAAAGCCATGAACGATCCACTGGACAAAGCCACTTCAAAAGCGCCCGCCACCCTCGGCGAGGGTTGCCTGAGTCGTTACGATCCGGATGACATGAGCCCGGACGACGGCACCGAATTCCCCGGTGCCGCCGAACTTTGGGAGCAGCTCCAGCAAGAGCAGGACGAACCTAAGAAGCCTGCCTGACGTTCATCAACTTCTTCAGCAACGGCTTGCCCAGCATCAACACGAACACCGGGCCGCCAACCAGCAGATAGAAGTAATACGTCACCACGCGCCAGATCAGGATCGCCGCCGCTGCGGTGGATTTTCCCACCATCGGCGCGAGCAGCGCAGCCGAGGTCAGCTCTGCCGCACCGGCACCGCCGGGTAACAGACTGAACTGGCCGGCGCCAAGCGAGAGCATCTGCACCAGAAAGCTCCACGCCCACTGCAAATCCGCGCCGAGCCCGCGCAGGGCCAGATACAGCACGCTGTAGCGCAGCAGCCAGTGCACGCAGGTCAGAGCAAAAACCTGAACCAGCGTTTGCCAGGGCAGTTTCAAGGTATCGGTAAATGCCGCGAGAAAGTGCAGCAACTTGCGCGCCCAGCGACGGCGAGTACTTGTCGTGATGTTCATCCCCGCCAACAGCCGCCCGCTCAGGCGAATCAGCGCTCGGTGATAACGCGCGATCAACACGCAACTCAACAAACCCCCAAACAGCGAAACGGCGCTGACGGTCAGCAGCCACTCGAGACGATCGCTCAGGTGCTGGAACAGCGCGTAAATCAGAATCCCGCTCAGGGCGCAGAGAAAGAACAGCAGATCGCTGAGCTGATCCATGGCAAACACCGCGCTGCCCCGCGCCGGACGCACGCCGCAACGAGCGAGCAGAGCCATGATCGTCAGCGGCCCGCCGCTGCCGCCGGGCGTGGCGCAGTACGCGAACTCGGCGGCCATCACCACGCCGAGGCTTTTCAATGGCGCGACCTTTTCACGCTGGTCGCCGAGCAACAAACGCAGGCGCAACGTATTGATGCCCCAGCACAGCAGAATCATGCCGAACATGATCAACAGCCAGTTCAGCGGGAAGCTGCGCAAGCGCGACCAGGTTTCGCCGCCGCCGAGCAGTACCGGAATCAGCACCGCCGCCAGCAGGCCGATCAGCAACAACAGGCTGCGCTTCATGCTGCGCGTTCCAGCTGACCGCGCTGTCGGGCGAGCCACTCGATCTTGGTCAGCGGCACGCGTCCCTCCGCCAGCAGGCGTTGCAGCGTGTGCAACCAGTAATCGCGAGAAAAGCGGTGACGCATGTCCACCGGATGCAGCCCCAGACGAATCACCGATGCCTCGCGCCAGCGCTGTTCACGCTGGTCGCTGAGGATTTTCGACAAGCCGCGCCGCCAGGCACTGCGCGCACTCCACACCAGCCCCGGTGCAGCGATGGCGCTGAAGTCGGGCAAGCGATAAAGGTGCTGCGGATCGCTGGTGTAGCTGAGCGGCAATTCGCGCAAGGCCTGGCGGGTGCCGTCGCTCATCAGCCAGGCCGGGGCGACGAAACCCTGCACCGGCCAGTCGTAGCGCTGAAACATCTCCAGACCCGCATGCAGGCGGGCCAAGGCTGCTTCGCGGGACAAGCGATAGAACTCGCCTTCATGGGTGTAGACCCGGCGCATGAACCAGTCGCGCGGGGTGTTTGGCATGGGTTCCTGATCGTCGTGGTAGTAGCCGTGCAGCGCCAGTTCATCGCCTCGGGCGACCCTGGCATCGAGCACTCGGCGAAACGCCGGGTTGGCATCAAGGGCATCGTGGCGATGGAAATCCGGTACCACCAGCCACGTCATCGGCACATCACCCAAGGCATCGACAGCCTCGACGAAGGGCTGGTAATCCGCCCAGGTCGAGGGCGCCACATCATGCAACACCAGGCAAACAGCTTTCATTTCTTCAACCATTGGCCACCCGTGGCAGCGAATGGCCGAGCACCGCGTGATAGTGGCTGAGCAGACTGTCGACCACGGTGTCCCAGGCGTAATGCCGTTCGACGTGCTGACGCGCCTGTTGACCGAGGCGAGCACAGCCGCGACTGAACAGTTCACGCACGGCATTGGCCATGGCCTGCGGATTGTTCGGCGCACAGAGCAGGCCGCAGGAATCGTTGACGATTTCTTCAAACGCCCCGGCCGCCACCGCCACCACGGGAATGCCGCAGGCCATGGCCTCAAGGATGACCAGGCCGAAGGTTTCCTGGTCGCCGGCATGCAGCAGCGCATCGGCGCTGGCCATCAGCCGCGCGACTTTCGGCGCCGGGCAGAATTCGTCGATAACGCTGACGTTGTCCGGCACCGCCGCAGGCATCGACGAGCCGACCAACAACAAGTGATAACGAGGGCCGAGGCGTTGCATGCACTTGAGCAGCACCGGCAGGTTTTTCTCCTTGGAACCGCGCCCGGCAAAGATCAGCAGGCGCGTGTCTTCGGCAATGCCCAGCTCAGCCCGCAGGCCAGGATCGCGGGCGTCGGGATGGAAAGTGTGCAAATCCACGCCCAGCGGTTGCACATGAACATTGCGCACCCCGAGCCCGATGAGCTTGTCGGCCATGACCTGGCTCGGGGCGAGGACACGATCGAAATTGCCGTACAGACGAGTCACGTAAGCCTCGACATTCGGCGTGACCCAATGGCCCATGCGATTGCCCGCCAGCAGCGGCAGATCCGAGTGATAAAAGCCGATCACCGGCACATCCAGCTGCCGCCGCGCATCCAGCGCTGCCCATGCGGTGAGGTAGGGATCGCCGACTTCGATCAGATCCGGCTGCAATTCCTGCAGGACGTTTCGCCATGGCGCCAGCCGCAGGGGGAAGCGATAACCTTTGCCGAAGGGCAGGGCGGGCGCCGGAACCGTGTAAATGCCGTCATGTTCACCCAGTCTCGCGCCGGGGATCAGCAGGCTGTGGCGAATGGCGTTGCGCTCGCCAAGGCGACGGTGTTTGGCATCCAGATAAGTCCGCACGCCTCCGCTGGCCGGGGCGTAGAACATGGTGATGTCGGCGATATGCACGGTGAGCAACCCTCCGCTGTGTCGTTCTCCCTTGATTGACCTTTATCCAGAATAGATGTTCGGTCGGGATTGCGCGCCCCTCACCCTAGCCCTCTCCCGGAGGGAGAGGGGACTGATCGGAGTGTTTGGGATTGTTGCGATGTCCTGCGATATCGAGCCGAACGCTCGCATTGAAAAGCTTGAAGATCGGCTCCCTTTCCCCTCGCCCCCTTGGGGGAGAGGGTTGGGGTGAGGGGGTAGGCTTTTGATCTTAAATCCTGAAGCTGCCCACCAGTTGCTTGAGACGCGAAGCCTGCTGCTCCAGATCCGAGCACGCGCGCAAGGTCGCTTGCAGGTTCTCCACGCCCTCCTGGTTCAGCGTGTTGATCTCGGTGATATCGACATTGATCGACTCGACCACAGCGGTTTGTTCTTCGGTCGCTGTCGCCACCGACTGGTTCATCCCGTCAATCTCGCCAATGCGCAGGGTCACGCTGTTCAGGCGTTCGCCGGCGAGGTTGGCGATCTCGACGCTGTCCTGGCTGTGGCGCTGGCTGTCGCTCATGGTGCTCACCGATTCCCGGGCGCCGACTTGCAGCTCCTCGATCATGGTCTGCACCTGCTGTGCCGATTCCTGCGTGCGGTGCGCCAGGTTGCGCACTTCGTCGGCCACCACGGCGAAACCACGACCGGCCTCACCGGCGCGCGCCGCTTCGATCGCCGCGTTCAGCGCCAACAGGTTGGTCTGCTGGGAAATACTGGTGATCACTTCGAGAATCTGGCCGATGTTGACGGTCTTGCTGTTCAGCGACTCGATGTTGGTGCTGGACGCGCTGAGCATGCTCGACAGCTGGTTCATCGCCTTGATGCTGCGCTCCACCACTTGCTGGCCATCCTCGGCCAGACCCCGGGCGTCGCTGGCCTGATTCGACGCTTGGGCGGCGTTGCGGGCGATTTCCTGGGCGGCGGCGCCGAGCTGATTGATCGCGGCGGCAACACTGCTGGTGCGCGAAGCTTGCTGGTCAGAGTTGTACATCGACGAGTTTGACGCTGCGACCACGCGCAGCGCGACCTCGTTGACCTGGCCGGTGGCCGAGGACACTTCGCGGATCGAACCGTGAATACGTTCGACGAAACGGTTGAACGCGGTGCCGAGGATGCCGAATTCATCGTTATTGACGATGTTCAGGCGTTTGGTCAGGTCGCCCTCGCCGTCGGCGATGTCTTCCATGGCGCGGGTCATCACGTGCAGCGGCTGGATCAGCAGGCGGATCAGCATGCCGAGCAGGGCGATGATGATTGCCACGGCAATAATGGTTGCGATTACCGCTGAGGTACGGAATTCGCTGAGCATCGAGTAGGCCTGATCCTTGTCGATCGACAGGCCGATGTACCAGTTCACCGACGGCAGGCCCTTGATCGGGGCGAAGGTGACGATGCGGGTTTTGCCGTCGACGCTCACTTCGCTGAAATCGCTGCTGATGCGCGGCGTGTCCTGGGGGTAGGCTTCTTTGAGCGATTTCATCACCAAAGCCTTGTCCGGATGAACGAGGATCTTGCCGTCGGCACTGATCAGAAACGCATAGCCCATGCCGTCGAAATCCCGTGCGGCGAGGGTGTCGACCAGCGATTGCAGGCTGAGGTCACCACCGACCACGCCAACGCTCTGCCCGGCCTTTTTCGACGCGGTGGCGATGGAAATGATCAACTGGCTGGTGGCCGCATCGATGTAGGGTTCGGTCAGGGTCGAGGTGCTGCTGCTTTCGGCACCTTTATACCAAGGGCGTACGCGCGGATCGAAACCGTCCGGCATCTTCACGTCCGGGCGGATGGTGAAGTGGCCAGTGGCATCGCCCAGATAGGTGGCCATGAACGTCGAGGTCAGGCTTTTCTGTTCCAGCAGGCTGGCGACCGTGGCAGGTTCCGGGTTGATGGCGATGTTCTGCGCGGCGTTCTCGATCAGCAGGATGCGCCCGCTGAGCCAGGTCTGGATGTTGCCGGCGGTGACCTCGCCCATTTCATTGAGGTAGTTGTTCAGATCATCGCGGATCGCATTGCGTTGCAGCCAGTCGTTGTACAACGTGAACGAGGCGAAAGCGGCAATGACGATGAGAGCGGCGGCAAGCAAAATCTTATGGCTGAAGCGCAGGTTTTTGTTCATGGCTTGGGGTTCCGCTAAGGTCTTAATGTCCTGGGCGTGCTTTGATAGAGACGCGCACTATGGGCAAGGTTGAAAAACTGATATTTCCGGCTCTCCTTAGGGAAATGTCCGACCCGATTTTCTGATGGGTCTATCCAATTTATGTATCGGCCATGTGTCATCAAAGATTAACCATTGGGTGAGAAAATGCCTGACTCTTCGCAACTCGTTATCGGCGCTGATCCGGCCGCGCAACCCATCGCTCAGGCCATGCGCCTGGCCAACCGCCACGGGCTGATCGCTGGCGCCACCGGCACCGGTAAAACCGTGACATTGCAGCGTCTGGCCGAAGCGTTCAGCGACGCCGGTGTGGCGGTGTTCGCCGCCGACATCAAGGGCGACCTCTGCGGCCTCGGCGCCGCTGGCAACCCGCAGGGCAAAGTGGCCGAGCGCATCGCCGGCATGCCCTGGCTCGGTCACACGCCGCAGGCTTATCCCGTCACGCTGTGGGACATCCACGGCGAATCCGGACACCCGCTGCGCACCACCCTGAGCGAAATGGGTCCGCTACTGATCGGCAGCCTGCTCGAGCTGACCGACAGTCAGCAGTCGGCGCTGTACGCGGCCTTCAAAGTGGCGGATCGCGAAGGGTTGTTGCTGCTGGATCTCAAGGATCTGAAAGCGCTGCTCAATCACCTCAAGGACAACCCGCAGTTGCTCGGCGAAGACGCGGCGCTGATGACCACCGGTTCCAGCCAGGCGCTGCTGCGCCGTTTGGCGACGCTGGAACAGCAGGGCGCCGAAGCCTTGTTCGGCGAGCCGGCGCTGCAACTTGAAGACATCCTGCAACCGGGCGCCGATGGCCGGGGACGCATCCATCTGCTCGACGCCAGCCGTCTGGTGCACGAGGCGCCGAAGGTTTACGCAACGTTCCTGCTGTGGCTGCTGGCCGAGTTGTTCGAGCAACTACCCGAGCGCGGCGATGCTGACAAGCCGCTGCTGGCGCTGTTCTTCGATGAGGCGCACTTGTTGTTCGGCGACACGCCCAAGGCGTTGCAGGAACGCCTGGAGCAAGTGGTGCGTTTGATTCGTTCCAAAGGCGTGGGCGTGTACTTCGTCACCCAGTCGCCGGCGGATCTGCCGGATGACGTGCTGGCGCAGTTGGGCTTGCGCATTCAACACGGCCTGCGTGCGTTCACCGCCAAAGAGCAGAAATCCCTGCGTGCGGTTGCGGATGGCTTTCGGCCGAATCCGGCGTTCGACAGTCTGTCGGTGCTGACTGAGTTAGGTATTGGTGAGGCGCTGATCGGCACGCTGACCGAGAAGGGCACGCCGGAAATGGTCCAGCGTGTGTTGGTGGCACCGCCGCAGTCGCGGATCGGCCCGCTGACCGAAACCGAGCGCACCGTGCTGATCGCCGGCTCACCGTTCAAGGGCCGTTATGACAAGCCGATCGACCGCGAGTCGGCCTATGAAATCCTGATGGGACGCAAAGGGCTGGCGCCCGAGGCTGAAACACCAGCGGGCAAAGCGGCGGCCGAAGAGCCGAGCCTGGCTGACCGCGCGGGAGATTTCCTCGGCACGGCGGCAGGCCAGGCGCTGAAATCAGCGATGCGCCAGGCGGCTAATAACCTTGGCAAGCAGTTGGTGCGGGGGTTGATGGGCTCTCTGCTCGGAGGCAGCAAGCGCCGCTAAAAAGCAAAGATCGCAGCCTTCGGCAGCTCCTACAGTTGAAATGCATTCATTCTGTAGGAGTTGCCGCAGGCTGCGATCTTTTGCTTTTGCTTCAGGCTTTACCTTTGGCATGCGCCGCCAACCGCTCCAGCGCCGCGCGCAATCCCGGATCGCTGATCCCGTCGGCCGTCGACTGAATCGTCTCCGCCGCACTGCTCGACAGATCCATGGTGTGTCCAACCGCCCGATGCTGGACGATCGGCGGGCGCACGCTGAATTTGATCCGCGTCAGGTTGGCGAACTCTTCGAACAACTGCAGTTGTCGTTGCAGACGTTTCTGCTGATAGCGCAGGCGCGTTGCCCAATGGCCGTCAGTGACCACCAGCGACAGCTCGCCTTCGCGCCACTTGGCCACCCGGCAATGCTCGCGGGCAGCCGGTTGCAGCTGACTTTCGAGCAGGCGCTGCAAATGCTCCAGACGCTGGGCATGGCCGAGGATGGCTTTCAGCGGTTTGGCTTCGCGTAACAGAACGGCGGGTGCTCTGGCCGTGAGAGGGCGAAACGCCATGATCGAACACCTGAAGAAACAGAGGCGCCATGGTAGCAGAAAGCTGCGGAACCTCTGGGCCATTGCTTTTGTCCCTGATTTGCTCATTAAATCAACGCCTGACTTCTTTCCCCCGACGGGTTGAAGTTGAGCAAAACGCCCCTATTTTAAGTGAGCCCCGTCAAAGCGCAGTGCCAGCATCGTGGAACATCGCCACTTTCCTCACCACCGTTTCCGGGTAGAATGCTCGTTCGCATGCGGCCATGAGGGCTGCACGGGCGACTCACGGGGCCGCCCTCCATCCCTTTAGTGTGGAAGATCCTGCCGATATGTTTGCGCCTTTGTTAAAGAAACTTTTTGGAAGCAAGAACGAGCGTGAAGTCAAACGCATGCTCAAGACGGTGCAGCTCGTCAATGCCTTCGAAGAGCAAATGGTGGCCCTTTCGGACGATCAATTGCGCGCCAAGACCGCCGAGTTCAAGGCCCGTATCGCCAAAGGGGAAACCCTCGACAAGCTGTTGCCGGAAGCCTTCGCCGTCGCCCGCGAGGCCGGCAAGCGTGTGATGGGCATGCGCCACTTCGACGTACAACTCGTCGGCGGCATGACCCTGCACGAGGGCAAGATTGCCGAAATGCGCACCGGTGAGGGCAAGACCCTCGTGGCCACCCTGGGTGTTTACCTCAACGCACTCTCCGGCAAGGGCGTGCACGTTGTGACCGTGAACGACTACCTGGCCCGCCGTGACGCCAACTGGATGCGCCCGCTGTATGAATTCCTCGGCCTGACCGTCGGCGTCGTGACGCCGTTCCAGCCGCCGGAAGAGAAGCGCGCCGCCTACGCCGCCGACATCACCTACGGCACCAACAACGAATTCGGTTTCGACTACCTGCGCGACAACATGGCGTTCAGCATGGATGAAAAATTCCAGCGCGAACTCAACTTTGCCGTGATCGACGAAGTCGACTCCATCCTCATCGACGAAGCGCGTACTCCGCTGATCATTTCCGGTCAGGCCGAAGACAGCTCCAAGCTGTACATGGAGATCAACAAACTGATCCCGCAGCTGGAACTGCACGTCGAGGAAGTTGAAGGCCAGGTCACCAAGGCCGGTCACTACACCGTTGACGAAAAGACCCGTCAGGTCGAACTCAACGAAGCCGGTCACCAGTTCATCGAAGAAATGCTCACCCGCGTCGGCCTGCTGGCCGAAGGCGAGAGCCTGTACTCGGCGCACAACCTTGGCCTGCTGACTCATGTCTACGCCGGTCTGCGTGCGCACAAGCTGTTCAACCGCAACATCGAATACATCGTGCAGGACGGTCAGGTCGTACTGGTCGACGAACACACCGGTCGGACCATGCCGGGTCGTCGTCTGTCCGAAGGCCTGCACCAGGCTATCGAAGCCAAGGAAGGTCTGAACATTCAGGCCGAGAGCCAGACCCTGGCCTCGACCACCTTCCAGAACTACTTCCGTCTGTACACCAAGCTGTCCGGCATGACCGGTACCGCCGACACCGAAGCGTTCGAATTCCACCAGATCTATGGTCTGGAAGTCATGGTCATTCCGCCGAACAAACCGTTGGCGCGTAAAGACTACAACGACCTGGTGTTCCTCACCGCCGAAGAGAAATACGCGGCGATCGTGGCCGACATCAAGGAAAGCATGGCTGCCGGTCGTCCGGTGCTGGTGGGTACCGCGACCATCGAGACGTCCGAGCACATGTCCGAATTGCTCGTCAAAGAAGGCATCGAACACAAGGTTCTCAACGCCAAGTTCCACGAAAAAGAAGCTGAAATCATCGCTCAGGCCGGTCGTCCGGGTGCGCTGACCATCGCCACCAACATGGCCGGTCGTGGTACCGACATCCTGTTGGGCGGCAACTGGGAAGTGGAAGTCGCTTCGCTGGAAAACCCGACTCCCGAGCAGATCGCGCAGATCAAGGCCGACTGGCAGAAGCGTCACCAGCAAGTGCTGGAGTCCGGCGGCTTGCAGGTAATTGCTTCCGAGCGTCACGAATCGCGCCGTATCGACAACCAGCTGCGTGGCCGTGCCGGCCGTCAGGGCGATGCCGGTTCGAGCCGCTTCTACCTGTCGCTGGAAGACAGCCTGATGCGCATCTTCGCCTCTGACCGGGTGAAGAACTTCATGAAAGCCCTGGGCATGCAGCCGGGCGAAGCGATCGAGCACCGCATGGTGACCAACGCAATCGAGAAGGCGCAGCGCAAGGTTGAAGGCCGCAACTTCGACATCCGCAAGCAACTGCTCGAGTTCGACGACGTCAACAACGAACAGCGTAAAGTGATCTATCACATGCGTAACACGTTGCTGGCCGCCGACAACATCGGCGAAACCATCGCCGACTTCCGTCAGGACGTGCTCAACGCTACCGTCAGCGCGCACATTCCGCCGCAATCGCTGCCAGAGCAGTGGGACGTGGCCGGTCTGGAAGCGTCGATCGAAAGCGATTTCGGCGTGAAACTGCCGATCCAGCAATGGCTCGACGAAGACGATCACCTGTACGAAGAAACCCTGCGCGAGAAGCTCATGACCGAGCTGATGGCGGCGTACAACGAGAAAGAAGATCAGGCCGGTGCCGAGGCGCTGCGCTCGTTCGAGAAGCAGATCGTCCTGCGCGTACTCGACGACCTGTGGAAAGACCACCTGTCGACCATGGATCACCTGCGTCACGGCATTCACCTGCGTGGCTATGCGCAGAAGAACCCGAAGCAGGAATACAAGCGCGAGTCGTTCACGCTGTTCTCCGAGCTGCTCGATTCGATCAAGCGCGACTCGATCCGCGTGCTCTCGCACGTTCAGGTGCGTCGCGAAGATCCGGAAGCCGAAGAGCAACGCCTGCGTCAGGAAGCCGAAGCACTGGCGGCGCGCATGCAGTTCGAACACGCCGAAGCGCCTGGGCTGGATCAGCCGGAAGCGTTGGGTGAAGAGGTCGATGTGGCACTGGCCACCGCCGCTGCCCCTGTGCGCAACGAGCAGAAGCTGGGCCGCAACGAGCTGTGCTACTGCGGTTCGGGCAAGAAATACAAGCATTGCCACGGGCAGATCCAGTAAAACCCGTTTCAATCGCTGAACACCCCGCGCCGCGACCGGCTCCTGCCGTCGCGGCGTTTTGCCATTTATCCCACCGTCCTTTCCCGTGGCGGTGCTGACATCATTGAGTAAGGAGCGCATTCATGGCTGTTGGTCTTGGTCCTTTGCCAACGTTGCACCCGGTTGCCGGTTTTGAACTCGGTATCGCCTCGGCCGGCATCAAGCGCCCGGGGCGCAAGGATGTAGTGGTGATGCGCTGTGCTGAAGGTTCGACCGTGGCTGGCGTGTTCACCCTGAACGCGTTCTGCGCCGCGCCGGTTATCCTGGCGAAAAAACGCGTACAGAACGCCGTGCGTTACTTGTTGACCAACACCGGCAATGCCAACGCCGGCACCGGCGAGCCTGGCTTGGCGGCTGCCGAGCGCACCACCGCTAAGTTGGCCGAGCTGACCGGCGTCGATGCCAGCCAGATTCTGCCGTACTCCACTGGCGTGATCGGCGAGCCGCTGCCGGTCGAGAAGATCGAAGGCGCACTGCAAGCTGCGCTGGACGACCTGTCGGAGAACAACTGGGAAGCCGCCGCCACCGGCATCATGACCACCGACACGCTGCCCAAGGGCGCCAGCCGCCAGTTCGAGCATGACGGCGTGACCATCACTGTCACCGGCATCAGCAAAGGCGCCGGCATGATTCGCCCGAACATGGCGACCATGCTGGGTTACATCGCCACCGATGCCAAAGTCTCCCGCGAGGTGCTGCACAACCTGATGCTCGATGGCGCCAACAAGTCGTTCAATCGCATCACCATCGACGGCGATACCTCGACCAACGACTGCTGCATGCTGATCGCCACCGGTAAAGCCGCGCTGCCCGAGATCACCCGCGCTGAAGGCGAGCTGTTCGCCAAGCTGAAACAGGCGGTGTTCGAAGTGTGCATGGACGTCGCCCAGGCCATCGTGCGCGACGGCGAAGGCGCAACCAAGTTTGTTACCGTCGAAGTGAATGGCGGCGGCAATCATCAGGAATGCCTGGACGTCGGTTACACCGTGGCCCACTCGCCGCTGATCAAGACCGCGCTGTTCGCCTCTGACCCGAACTGGGGCCGTATCCTCGCTGCCGTGGGCCGTGCCGGCGTGCCGGACCTGGACGTGAGCAAGATCGACGTGTTCCTCGGCGACGTGTGCATCGCCAGCCGTGGCGCTCGCGCAGCGACCTACACTGAAGCACAGGGGGCGGCGGTGATGCAGCAGGAAGAAATCACCATTCGCATCGAACTGGGTCGCGGCGATTGCAGCGAAACCATCTGGACCACCGACCTGTCGCATGAGTACGTGAAGATCAACGCTGAATACCGTACTTGATTCAAGGTGTGGGAGTGGGCTGCCGGCCTCTTCGCGGGCAAGCCCGCTCCCACAGTGATTGCGGTCGTTCACAAATGCCGTGTACACCACCAAAACCTGTGGGAGCGGGCTTGCCCGCGATGACGGACGACCAGACGCCAGACATTCTGGATTGTTTCCCTGACGAAAAGGCGCCACACCATGTCCCTGCACCTGATCATCGGCGACAAACTGCTTTCCTCCTGGTCCCTGCGTGCGGCACTGGCGCTGGACCTGACCGGCGCACCCTACAGCGAAGAGCTGATCAAGCTCGGCAAGCCCGACACCCGCGAGCTCCTGCTCAAGCATTCGCCGACCGGCAAGGTGCCGCTGCTGCAAACCGCCCGTGGCACCATCGCCGATTCGCTGGCCATCGCCGAATACCTCGCCGAACAGTCTCCGTCCGAGCAACTCTGGCCGAGCGATACCTTCGCCCGCGCCCAGGCCCGCTCGGCCTGCGCACAAATGCACAGCGGCTTCTTCGCCATGCGTAACCACATGCCGTTCAACCTCAGCCAGGACGCCCCGCTGAGCCCGGTGCCGCCAGAAGTGAAGGTCGATATCGAACGCATGCTCGCGCTATGGGCCGAATGCCGTGCGGCGGCGACGGAAGAGGGACCGTACCTGTTCGGTCGTGTCAGTCTTGCCGATGCGTTTTTCGCGCCGATCGCCGTGCGCTTGCGCACCTATCAGGTGAAGTTGCCGGCAGTCGACGAAGCGTATGTTGAAACCGTCTACCAATGGCCCGCCTTCAAGGCGTGGCAAAAGGCTGGACTGGAGGAATTGAATCCGTGAAACGCGTCCATGTCGCCGCTGCCGTCATCCGTGACGGTGCCGGCAAAATTCTTATCGCCCGCCGTGCCGACACCCAGCATCAGGGCGGCTTGTGGGAATTTCCCGGTGGCAAGGTCGAGGCTGACGAATCAGTCCAATCGGCACTGGCTCGCGAGCTGCACGAAGAGCTGGGCATCGTCGTTGATGCTGCCCGGCCGCTGATCAAGGTTCGCCACGATTACCCGGACAAACAGGTGTTGCTGGATGTCTGGGAAGTCTCAGCGTTCAGTGGTGAACCTCACGGCGCTGAAGGCCAGCCACTGGCCTGGGTCAGCGCCAAAGAGTTAATCAACTACGAGTTCCCGGCGGCCAATCAGCCGATCGTCGCGGCAGCGCGCTTGCCTGCCGAATACCTGATCACACCGGAAGATCTGGAAGGCCCGGCACTGTTGCGCGGCATCCAGAAGGCGATCGCCGGCGGCATCAAATTGATCCAGCTGCGCGCACCCAACGGCTACGACCCGAAATACCGTGATCTGGCGGTGGATGCGGTGGGCCTGTGCGCCGGCAAGGCGCAGTTGATGATCAAAGGGCCTTTCGAATGGCTCGGCGATTTCCCGTCTGCCGGCTGGCACATCACCGCAGCCCAACTGCGTAAATACGCAGCGGCAGGACGTCCGTTGCCAGCCGAGCGCTGGCTCGCGGCGTCGTGCCATAACGCCGAAGAACTGGCGCTGGCCGAGCAGATGGGCGTCGACTTTGTCACCCTGTCCCCGGTGCAGCCGACGCTGACGCACCCGGATGCACAGCCGTTGGGGTGGGAGCAGGCGCAGGCGTTGATCGACGGTTTCAGTAAACCGGTGTTTCTGCTCGGTGGAGTAGGCCCGGCGGAGCGCGAGAAAGCCTGGGGTGTTGGGGCTCAGGGTGTGGCGGGGATTCGGGCGTTCTGGCCTGATTCTCTATAGCAGCTACTGGCTCTATCGCGAGCAGGCTCACTCCTACAATGACCGCGTTTCAACTGAAGAAATACGGTCACTGTGGGAGCGAGCCTGCTCGCGAAGGCGCCCTGACAGGCGCTACTTTCCTTCAGGTTTTGCAGCCGGCTGCCACAAAATCTCCGCCACCCCCTGCCGCCGCGCAATCAACCGCGCCACAACAAACAGCAAATCCGACAACCGATTGATATACGCCAGGCCAACCCCGGCCAACGGCTCCAGCGCATTCAAATGCTGACAGCGGCGTTCGGCACTGCGCGCCAGACTGCGGCAGACATGTGCCTGCGCAATCAGCATCGAACCACCCGGCAAGATGAAATTCTCCAGCGGCCCCAGCTCTTCATTCCACACATCGATGGCCGCTTCCAGCCGCTCTATTTCGGCCTCGTTCAACGCCTGATATTCCGGCATCGCCAATTCGCCACCGAGGTCGAACAGGCGGTGCTGACACGGCGCCAATACGTCGATGATTTCATTCAGTCCCGGATGCACTTCGCGCTCGGCGAGCAAACCGGCGAGCAACACGCCGACCTGACTGTTCAGCGTATCGACCTCGCCGATCGCCTCGATGCGCGGGTGATCCTTGGGGACGCGACGGCCGTCACCGAGGCTGGTTTCGCCTTTGTCGCCGGTGCGGGTGTAGATCTTCGACAAGCGAAAGCCCATGGGTTACCTCGGTAGTGAATTGGTTTCGGTGGTCAACGGCGCAGGCTGCACCAGCGGCAGACGTAGAGTGAAGCAAGTGCCCTGGCCGGGCGCCGACTGCACTTCCATCTGGCCTTTGTGATTGTTGGTGATGATGAAGTACGACACCGACAGGCCAAGGCCGGTGCCCTGGCCGATTTCCTTGGTGGTAAAGAACGGCTCGAAGGTACGCTTGCGCACGTTCTCGCTCATGCCGATGCCGTTGTCCTCGACCTGAATCTCGGCCCACGGCGGATTGAGTCTGGTGCGCAAAATGATCCGGCCCGGCTCGCTGTCGTCTTCGCGCTGATGAATCGCCTGCGCGGCGTTTTTCAGCAGGTTGAGCAACACCTGTTCCAACTCGTTGGCGGTGCCCGGGACCGGACCGAGGGCAGGGTCGAACTGACGAATGATCGCCTGGCCCTTGAAGTCGAAGCCGATGGCCAGGTCGAAGTCGTTACCGGCGATTTCCACGGCTTGATCAATCAATGCCGGCAGATCGCACGGCGCCATTTGCCGTGTGCTGCGGCGGCTGAAGCTGAGCATGTGCGTGACGATTTTCGCCGCGCGGGCGCCGGCCTGTTGAATGCCGTCGAGCAATTGCGGGACTTCGCGGCCTTGCAGGTAGCGGTTCACCGTGTCCAGTTCGATACCCAGTTGTTCGGCGGTCTCGATGTTCTTCGGCAGATCCGCCGACAGACGCCGACGAATGTTCTGCACGTTGTGCAGGATCGCGCCGAGCGGGTTGTTGATTTCATGGGCCATGCCGGCCGCAAGTCCACCGACGGAGAGCATTTTCTCCGACTGCACCATCATTTCTTCCAGCGACAGACGCTGGGTGATGTCGTCGATACGGATCACCACGCCACGCCCGGCACCGCCCATCAGCGGATAAAACGTCAGCGCATAATGCTTGGGTTCATCGTCCTTGAACCAGGTCACCCGATCGACTTTGGCCACGGTGTGCTGTTCGACGGTGGCCTTGAGCTGCGGCAAAAACGGTTTCAGCGGTTCGAAGGCGAGGAAGATCGGCTGGTTCAGCGCCTCATCCAGGCGTGTGCCGGAGAGAGCGCTGGCTTCCTGATTCCATTGAGTGACGTAAAGCTGCTCGTCGAGAGCGATGAGCGCCGACGGCATCGAGTCGATGATGCTGTTGAGGTAATTCTGGAAGCCGGTGAGCTTCTTTTCGATCTTGCTGCGCACCTGGACTTCCAGCTCCAGTTTGCGGTTGGTATGGCGGGTTTCCTCGGCCAACCCCTGCGCCTGATCGTAGGCGGCCTGCGAGTCGTCGCGGGCGCGTTTCAATTGCTGCTCGCGGGCTTCGATGCGCGAGAGCATGGTGTTGAACGCCTCGGCCAGACTGCCGATTTCGTCATGGTTGCCGCGCGCGGCGCGCAGGGCGTAGTTCTCTTCGCGAGTGACCTGCCGGGACAATTCCTCCAGCTGATGAATCGGCCGGGTAATCAGACGTTTGATCTGCCGGGCAATCACCAGCCACAGCAGTACGCTGAAGATCAGGATGCCGAGGCTGGCGGTCAGAGTGCCGGTGTAGAACGCCATCGGCAGTTCGCTGCTGGCGACCAGCAACAGATGCCCCGGCGCGGCACCGGGGCGGGGCAGGGTGATCAGTTGGTTGCTGCGAAACTCGGTGAGTTGCCAGGCTTCGACGTGGCGGTAGCGCTCGGGGAGACTGAGTTTCTCGCCGCGCTGCACTTGCGCCAGGCGTTCGCCCTTGCCGTCGTACAGGGCGGCGGCGCGCAGCGGTGAATAACTGTCGAGCTCCTTGAGCAGGCGCTCGGCGCTGCGCGGCGACTCCAGCGCATCGCTGACCAGACTCGGATTGGCGATCAGCCGGCCGATGGTCTGCAGGGCCTGAGGCGCCATGCTTTCCTGAGAAATGTAGTAGGCGGCGCTGATAAAGGTCAGGTTGGCGACCAGCAGAACCGTGGTCAACAACACCAGCAGGGCGGCCAGCAGTTTCTGGCCGACCGGCAGGTTTTCAAGGCGCTGGCGCAATGGCATCAGGTTTATCGCAGCAGGGGAACAAGTCGTCAGCCTAGCGGCTGCTCAGTCACTGGGCAATCCACGGTTGCGCAGATGCGCCACCAAACGTTGCTGCAACTGGTGCAGATGCGGCAGATGCAACTGATGGCGCTCGGCGATTTTGCAGGCGTAGCCCAACAGATAGCTGATCTCGGTGCGGCGCTGGTTGGCGACGTCCTGATACATCGAAGAGTAATTGGCGGCGGTGGCGTGGATCACTCGTTCGACTTCCGATTGCAGATTGTCCGCCGCAGCAGGTTGGCCGCAGCGTTCGAGCAGTTCGGTCAATTCGGCGCAGAGTGTGGCAACTTCGCAGTGATGCTCGCTCAGCCCGCCGTTACGGCAGTTGTGCAATACGGTCAGCGGGTTGATCGCGCAGTTCAGCGCCAGTTTGCGCCACAGGCGAGTAAGGATGTCGGCGCTCCATTCATGGGGAATGTTCGCCGCTTGCAGATCGTCCAGCCAGACCGGCGCCAGCGGATTTGCGCCATCGCCCAGCCAGTTGAACCCGTGACCGGCGAACACTACGCGCCAATCGCCGTCACGGAACGCACCCTCGGTGCTGGAGGCGCTGATGCAGCGCGCCTGCGGCACCCGCGCGGCGACGGCGTCCTGACTGCCGAGGCCGTTTTGCAGGAGGATCAGTTCGGCGTCGGGAGCGAGGCGGGAAGCGAGGCGGGCGACGGCCTCTTCGGCGTCATAGGCCTTGCACGCAACCAGCAATCGGCGAATCGGCTCGGGGCTGTCCGGGGTTTCGCCGGGAACTGCATAGGTATGAGCTTGTCCGTTTTCTACCAGGGTCAAGCCGCCCACTGCCTCGTAGCTGTGCAAACGCGCCGCATCGCGCAGGATCAGTTGCACAGGCAAGCCGGCCCGGGCCAGACGTGTCGCCCAGAGTGTGCCGAGGCTGCCGGCGCCAAGTACGTGCCAGGTGGTCGACATCAGTTTTTTGCTCGATTGCTTGCAGGCATGTGCGGCTCGCCGTATCGGTAGGAAAAGACCCGTTATAATGAGCCCGATTTTAACCGCAAGCCAAGCGCGCTCCATGCACATCGAGCGCGCCTTTTTATTGGAGAGATTACATGCCGTCGTTCGACGTGGTATCCGAACTGGACAAACACGAACTCACCAACGCGGTCGAGAACGCCGTGAAGGAACTCGATCGTCGTTATGACCTGAAAGGCAAAGGCAGCTTCGAGTTCAAGGAAAAAGACCTGACCGTCAGCCTCACCGCCGAAGCCGCTTTCCAGCTCGAAGCGATGATCGAAATCCTCAAGCTGGCGCTAACCAAGCGCAAGATCGACGTGCAGTGCCTCGAGGTCAAGGACGCCTACGCTTCGGGCAAACTGATGAAGCAGGACGCCATCCTCAAGGAAGGCATCGACAAAGAGCTGGCAAAGAAAATCGTCGGCCACATCAAGGAAGCCAAGCTCAAGGTCCAGGCTGCCATTCAGGGCGAGCAGGTGCGTGTCACCGGCAAGAAGCGCGACGACCTGCAGGAAGCCATCGCGGCGCTGCGTGCCAAGGAATTCGGCATGCCGCTGCAGTTCAACAACTTCCGCGACTAAGCTTGGTCTGAAGGCTATGTGGGAGCGACCCTGCTCGCGAATGCGGTGTTTCATTCAGCGAAAAGTTGACTGACACGCCGCATTCGCGAGCAGGCTCGCTCCCACAGTTGTTTTGAATACACCCCGGGAAGCCGGAAATCAGGAGATAGAACATGGATTTGAATGCGGAAGTGGACCACCTGGTCAAGGCGTCCCAGGCGTGGATCCCGATGATCATGGAATACGGCAGCCGCGTACTGCTGGCAGTGATTACCCTGGCGATCGGCTGGTGGCTGATCAACAAGGTCACGCAAAAACTCGGCGGTCTGCTCGCTCTGCGCAATGCCGATCTGGCGCTGCAAGGCTTTATCAGCAGCCTGGCCAACATCATTCTCAAGGTGTTGCTGATTGTCAGCGTCGCGTCGATGATCGGCGTCGAAACCACCTCGTTCGTCGCGGCCATCGGTGCTGCGGGTCTGGCGATTGGCTTGGCCTTGCAGGGCAGCCTGGCGAACTTCGCTGGCGGCGTGCTGATTCTGCTGTTCCGCCCGTTCCGCATCGGTGACTGGATCGAAGCCCAAGGTGTAGCGGGTACTGTCGACAGCATCCAGATTTTCCACACCGTGCTGCGTACCGGCGACAACAAGACCATCATCCTGCCCAACGGCAACCTGTCGAACGGCATCATCACCAACACCAACCGCCAGCCAACCCGCAAAGTCGTGTTCGATGTGGGCGTGGATTACGAAGCGGATCTGCAGAAGGCCCGTCAGGTATTGCTGGATCTGGCCAAGGATCCCCGCGTCATGCAGGACCCGGAGCCACAGGCAGTGATTTCGACATTGGGCGACAGTTCGATCACTGTTTCCCTGCGCGTATGGGTTAAAACTGCGGACTATTGGGATGTGATGTTCATGTTCAATGAACAGGCGCGAGATCGTTTGAAGGCTGCCGGGATTGATATTCCATTTCCGCAGCGGGTTATACGCGTAGTGCAGGAATCTGCCACGCAGTAAGCGTCTTTGAAGTTGGCTTGGCAGTCAGCAACTAATATAAAACCCGAGCAGTGTGCACACTCTCGGGTTTTTTTTGGCGCGATAAAACTATGCTGGCTAATAAGTAGCTGGCTAATGTTTGTCTGTTTGATCAGTTATTCATCCATAAAAAAAACCGCCCTCCTGATTCAGGCGGGCGGTTTTGTTAGAGCAGAGCTCTACAGTACGTCAGCTTCGCAACCTTATTAGAGGATGTTCAGTGGGTACTCGATGATCAGACGGGTGTCGTTGTTATCAGACGAGTAACCGCTGTAGGCACCGTTGGAGCGGTACATGGCGTAACGCAGACGGAACGACAGGTCTTTGGCCGGACCTTCCTGAACCACGTACTTGGACTCGGCGTTCCACTCGTTCTCTTTACCTTCACCCAGACCGTTGGTCTTGATGTTGTCACCCATCACATAACGGGTCATGAAGCTCAGGCCAGGTACGCCGTAAGTCTTCATGTTCAGGTCATAGCGAGCCTGCCACGATTTTTCTTCGCGGCCCACGAAGTCGGAAATCTGGATGGAGTTGGCCACGAAAATTGTACTGTTGCCGTCAACACCATAGTAGTAAGCGTTGTCGCCGCTCGACTGCTGGTAAGCAACGGTGAACTTGTGGGCGCCCAAGCTGTAAGCTGCTGCCAAGGACCACAGGTTGTTGTCTACGCCACGGGTATCGTTGTCGTCGGTCTCGTCGCCAATTGCACTGACCAAGTCGCCGCGTTTGTCGCCTTTGGTGTGGTAACCGTTGAAGTCGAAGTTCAGCGACTGCTCGTCGTTGATCGGCAAGGTGTAGTTGAGGTTGACGTAGTACTTCTTGAAGTAGTCTTCAGCGTCGGAAGCAGCCAATGCACCGGTGAAATTGTCTGTGAAGGCGTAGCTGGCACCGAAGATGTTGATGCTGGTCAGGCCTTTGCCGCCATTGCCATCTTCATCCGGCAGACCGGCGATGCTGTCGCGGCCCATGCCGGTCTGCTTGCTCAGCGCTGTGAAGCGACCTGCGCTCAGTTCCAGACCTTTGATCTCTTTGGAAGTGATCAGGGTACCGGTGGCGACTTCTGGCAGCAGACGGCTGTCGTCAGTGGCGAAAACCGGGCTGGCAACGAATTGCTGACCGTATTTCAGAACGGTGTCGGATACACGGAATTTGACTGCGCCGCCGACCTTGCCCTGGGATTTCTCAGGGTTGCCATCGCTGTCGTTGGCGAACAAGCCGTTACCACGACGACCCGAGCCGCCGTCCAGTTTTACCGAACCCATGGCCATGGCGTCGAGACCGAAGCCTACGGTGCCTTGAGTGAAGCCCGACTCGTAAGTCAGCAGTTGGCTGAGACCGCTATCCTGGCGATAGCCACTTTTGAAAGTGCCGTCACCGTTGGAAACGTTGCCCGCGCCATTTTTGTAGTCGCGGTTCATGTATTCGAAACGAGTCTTCAGTTTCAGGCTCTGATCTTCCAGGAAACCTTTGGCTTCATCCTGAGAAGACGCCATTGCGAACTGCGAGGTGCCTGCTGCAACAGCCAGGGCGATCATGCTCCACTTCATCACGCGCATCGTGATTTGCTCCTTTGGTTTTTAGAAGAGTACTGCCGTCCCACCTGTTTTATTATCTGGGCGGCTCTTTCTTTTTGTGTCGGCGCAAACTTATATCACGCCGACATTGTTGGCGATACTTGCGAAATCAACCTTTCAGCTTCTTTACGGCGTTGTCGCAGAAGGAGCGCTGGATGTCGCAAATCCACAGTACCGATGCAACCGGGCTGACAACTTTATCGCTGTTTCCGGGCCTTTTTGCATCGCTAAAAAAGAGTCCCTGGCAAAACACTTGAATCTCCATCGGGCAACCCTGCCACTGTTTTTATTGGCTTCAGGCGACCACTTCCAGTGGTGCGCTTATAGTCCATACCTTTACGAATGCAACAAGCGTGCACAAACCGCAAAAACGCTGCGGTTATTTTTCTGGGTGCAGCTCTCAGATGTGAAAACCTTGTGAAAACGGGGTCTCGGGGCTGTTTTGTTACGGACTTGACGACGATCCCCCAATGGTGTTGCAACGCACCAAAGCCGCGCAGGACAACCAAAAACGTTACCGGTTCACCCCGCATTGAGTATTTGGCGGATGCCCGACCCACTGAGCGTAGACGTGTTGTGCAGTTTTGGTGCAAAAAAATCACAATCGGGCCCGAGTAAAACTGGCGCCGCCCGATTCGAGGGTCGACAGATCAGGGGTTTTCATGCGGATCTTCACGTCAAGGCTCATGTCCGGGGCTGTATTGGTGCGTCGGCGAGATAAATGTCTTATGTCGGCGCGCTTACTGAATTACTGTCGGAGGGAAGCGTGAAGCCCGCTGCATTCGCAGGTATGCTGCCGTTCTGTCGCTTGGCGCGCTGCTTTCACGGCGCCGCCGCTAAGCTGAGTCATAGGATCAGCGGGAGTGCTCACAGTGTTTGCTTTGGATTCACGACTTCAACAGGACGCCCTGGTCATCGGCGACTTTCCGTTGTGCCGGCTGTTGCTGTCCAACGACAGCAATTACCCTTGGTTCATCCTGGTACCTCGTCGCGAGGATATCAGCGAGTTGTTTCAGTTGGATGTCGCCGATCAGCAACAGCTATGGCGGGAAACCACCACCCTTGCCGAGTTACTCAAGGATTCGTTCGACGCCGACAAGCTGAACGTGGCAACCCTGGGTAACGTTGTCAGTCAGTTGCACATGCATGTCATTGTGCGTAAACGCGATGACGCCGCCTGGCCGGCTCCGGTCTGGGGCAGGCACCCGGCCAAGCCGTACAGCGCGGAACAGGTAGCAGCCATTCGCGAGCGCTTGCGTCTGGTGCTGACCGAAGAATTCACCTTTGTGGAGGGCTGAGTCATGAGCCTTGAAGAACGCGTTACCGATCTGGAAAGCCGTCTGGCCTTTCAGGATGACACCATTCAGGCTTTGAACGATGTGCTGGTGGCCCAGCAGAGAGTCATCGAGCGCCTGCAATTGCAGATGGAGGCGCTGATCAAGCGTCACGAAGAAATGGTCGGGCAGTTTGGTGCTTTCGAAGAAGACGCACCACCGCCGCATTATTGAGCCATTCGGCAGGCATAAAAAAACCGCGGACAGCCAGGCTGTTCGCGGTTTTTTTGCTTTGGATCAGCGACGTGGCAGAGCGGCGATCACGTCCTCGGCTTGCAGGCCCTTGTCGCGGTTCATCACCGAGAACTCGACGCGCTGGCCTTCGACCAGAACACGGTGGCCTTCGCCACGAATGGCGCGAAAGTGCACGAAAATATCATCGCCGGAATCCCGGGAGATAAACCCGAAACCCTTGGAAGTGTTGAACCACTTCACGGTGCCGGTATCGCGATTGCTCATGTCATAGGTAGTCGGCGCAGCGGCCGGTGACGATTTGTAGAAGCTGACAGCCAAATGCAGCAGCACGGCAACCAGGGCGATCACCAGGCTGAACAACACCGCCGGCTGGCCAGCGATGACCGGCATCGGCGCGATCAGGGTCAAAGTTTGCAGGACGACAGTCAGTACCAGCAGGGCGCTGACCAGATTTTGCAGATGCTGGCGCGGGCCTTTGTTCCAGTAGGGAATCACTGGAGCGATGACCAGGTTCAGCAGGCCGAAAAAGGCCAGGTAAAGTGCATCGGGCTGTTGCAGGTAAGGAACGGCTTCGGCTTTCAGGCTGGGTATGAACGACAGCAGCAAGGCTGCTGCGCCCATTAGCAGGTGGACGATTTTCAACATTTTGATTGGCTCACGTTATGACGGCTCACAAGGAAGAGCTGAAGGCGCACGGTTCGCTTCAGGACAAAATAAGAGGCGGTGGACACGTACACGGCATCAGCCTATGCGCAACGCCCCGGAAAATAGGGCATGGCGACACACTGCCTATTTAACAGCAAAGCCTGCGGCTACTCAAATCAGCCCGGCCAGCGGCAGAGAAACGGTCGATTTGTCGCAGTCAGATCACGGATTGATAGCTGCGAGCGGGCGCGTGCCTTGCTAAAGTGGGGCTGAACCTGCTGGATGAATTCAATCACTGTTAGGGGGTAAGCATGGCAATTGATATCGGTATCAGTGAAGAAGACCGCAAATCCATCGTCGAAGGGCTGTCGCGACTGCTGTCGGACACCTATGTGCTGTATCTGAAAACCCATAACTTTCACTGGAACGTCACCGGCCCGATGTTCCGCACGCTGCACCTGATGTTCGAAGAGCAATACAACGAGCTGGCGCTGGCCGTCGATTCGATCGCCGAGCGTATCCGTGCGTTGGGCTTCCCGGCGCCGGGTGCCTACGCGACCTACGCGCGTCTTTCTTCTATTAAAGAAGAGGTCGGCGTGCCAAGCGCCGAAGACATGATCAAGCAATTGGTCGAAGGTCAGGAAGCGGTGACCCGTACCGCGCGCGGCATTTTCCCGCTGCTGGACAAGGTCAGCGACGAGCCGACCGCTGACCTGCTGACCCAGCGCATGCAAGTGCACGAGAAAACTGCGTGGATGCTGCGCGCGCTGCTCGAGGAATGACCCGGTCGCTGCGGACGGCGTGAGGTCGTCCGCGTCCTGTCCAGACTCTTACCGTTGTCGTTGGCTTATCCTACGAGGCTGGTCAACAAGTCGTATGGCGCTGACTTTGTCACTGGGTTTTTATGAAGGCGCAGGATGTTGCCTTATAAATCAGCAGTCATGGCAAAGGAGTGTCAACGCTATGGTAGAAGGAGACAGGCGAAGCGACAGGATGTCGGCTTCGCGGCACGTAATTAAAGTCGACCCGTTTGTCAGCGAGTTCGACATGAATCTGATCCGGCCGTTGTCGCGATCGATTCGCCTCAACGGTTTTGCGACCTGCCTGCGCCTGGAGCAGGTCTACTGGAATATTCTCGGCGGCATGGCCGAGGACAATCATTGTTCGGTCAGCACACTGTTATCCCACGTCGATCGTGAGGTGCATCTGCGTTACGGCGGGGTGAAGAATTTCAGTGCGCTGGTACGGGTGGTTTGCGTCATGAACGGGATCAAAGATCTCGCACCCGCCGTTTCGCGCTGAAACGGCGGTTGCAACGAGGTTGCAGGCTGTGCAGTGTTACGGCTGCACAGCCTGCATTTAATCGATATAATCCCGCGCTTTCGCCGCAAAGCCCTGCGCGCGGCAGCAATCTGATCGCCGAGACACCCCCATGCCAATGTACGATTACCAATGTGCTTCCTGTGGTCATCAGTTGGAAGCTATCCAGAAGATCAGCGACGCACCGTTGGTCGATTGCCCTGCCTGCCAGGCGCCCGAACTGAAGAAGCAGCTGTCCATGCCGGGTTTTCGCCTCAGCGGCAACGGTTGGTACGAGACCGACTTCAAGACCGGAGCCAAGAAGAATCTGGCCGGTGGCGACAAAGCTGACTAGGGTTCAAACCCTGAACGAACGACACGCGTGAGTTTCCGCCTTGCTTGATCGCGGCGGGATCTCCACCGAATTTCGAATTACGAGAAGCGAACCACACCATGATGCGCAGCCACTATTGCGGCCAACTGAACGAAAGCCTGGAAGGCCAGGAAATTACCCTTTGCGGATGGGTTCACCGTCGCCGCGACCACGGCGGGGTGATTTTCCTCGACATCCGTGATCGTGATGGTCTGGCCCAGGTGGTGTTCGATCCGGATCGCGCCGAGAGCTTCGCCGCCGCCGACCGCGTGCGCAGCGAATACGTCGTGAAGATCACCGGCAAGGTGCGTCTGCGTCCGGCCGGCGCAACCAACGCCAACATGGCCTCGGGCATGATCGAAGTGCTCGGTTATGAACTGGAAGTGCTGAACGAGTCGGAAACCCCGCCGTTCCCGCTCAACGAGTTCTCCGACGTCGGCGAAGAAACCCGCCTGCGCTATCGCTTCCTCGACCTGCGTCGTCCGGAAATGGCCGAGAAGCTGCGTCTGCGTTCGCGCATGACCACCAGCATCCGTCGCTTCCTCGACGAGAACGGCTTCCTCGACGTCGAAACGCCGATCCTGACCCGGGCCACTCCGGAAGGTGCGCGTGACTATCTGGTGCCGAGCCGTACCCACGCCGGTTCGTTCTTCGCCCTGCCGCAATCGCCGCAGCTGTTCAAGCAACTGCTGATGGTGGCCGGCTTCGACCGTTACTACCAGATCGCCAAGTGCTTCCGTGACGAAGACTTGCGTGCCGACCGTCAGCCGGAATTCACCCAGATCGACATCGAGACCAGCTTCCTCGATGAAAAAGAGATCATGGGCCTGACCGAGCAGATGATCCGCAACCTGTTCAAGGAAGTGCTGAACCTGGAGTTCGGCGAATTCCCGCACATGACCTTCGAAGAAGCCATGCGCCGCTACGGTTCGGACAAGCCGGACCTGCGTATTCCACTGGAACTGGTCGACGTTGCCGACCAGCTCAAGGAAGTCGAATTCAAGGTGTTCAGCGGCCCGGCCAACGATCCGAAGTGCCGCATCGCCGCACTGCGTGTTCCAGGCGGGGCGAGCATGCCGCGCAAGCAGATCGACGACTACACCAAGTTCGTCGGCATCTACGGTGCCAAGGGCCTGGCGTACATCAAGGTCAACGAGCGTGCCGCCGGTGTTGAAGGTCTGCAATCGCCGATCGTGAAGAACATCCCGGAAGACAAGCTCAACGTGATCCTCGATCGCGTTGGCGCAGTCGATGGCGACATCGTGTTCTTCGGTGCCGACAAGGCCAAGATCGTCAGCGAAGCCCTGGGCGCGCTGCGTATCAAACTCGGTCACGACCTCAAGCTGCTGACCTGCGAGTGGGCGCCAATGTGGGTCGTCGACTTCCCGATGTTCGAAGAGAACGACGACGGCAGCTTCTCGGCGCTGCACCACCCGTTCACTGCACCGAAGTGCACCCCGCAGGAACTCGAAGCCAACCCGGCCGGCGCACTGTCCCGTGCGTACGACATGGTGTTGAACGGCACCGAGCTGGGCGGCGGTTCGATCCGTATCCACCGCAAGGAAATGCAGCAAGCGGTATTCCGCCTGCTGGGCATCAACGAAGCGGAACAGGAAGAGAAGTTCGGCTTCCTGCTCGACGCGCTGAAGTACGGTGCACCGCCGCACGGTGGTCTGGCCTTCGGTCTGGACCGTCTGGTGATGCTGATGACCGGCGCCCAGTCGATCCGTGAAGTGATCGCCTTCCCGAAAACCCAGAGTGCTGCCGACGTGATGACGCAGGCTCCGGGCGTAGTGGATGCCAAGGCATTGCGCGAGCTGCACATTCGCCTGCGCGAGACGCCAAAGGCTGAGTAAGACGGGCCTGAAGGCGTATCTTCGGATGCGCCTTTTTTCTTTCTCAGGTCGAATTTTTCAATTGCCGGCCGCTGCCTTGGCGGGGCGGGCAAGGTTTCAAAGAGCATTCGGAGCAAGTTATGGCAGGTCATTCCAAGTGGGCAAACATCAAGCACCGCAAAGAACGTCAGGATGCCAAGAGGGGCAAGATCTTCACCAAGTGGATCCGTGAACTGACCGTTGCGGCCCGTCAGGGTGGCGGTGATCCGGGTTCCAACCCGCGTCTGCGTCTGGCTCTGGACAAGGCGTTGAGCGCGAACATGAGCCGCGACATCATCGACCGTGCCGTCGCGCGCGGTGCCGGTGCTACTGAAGCGGACAACGTTGAAGAACTGACCTACGAAGGTTACGGTCCGGGCGGCGTGGCGGTGATGGTCGAGTGCATGACCGACAACCGCAACCGTACCGCCGCAGCCGTGCGTCATGCGTTCAGCAAGTGTGGCGGCAACCTCGGCACCGACGGTTCGGTGGCCTATCTGTTCGAGCGCAAGGGCCAGATCAGTTTCGCCCCGGGTGTCGATGAAGACGCACTGACCGAAGCGGCGCTGGAAGCCGATGCCGATGACGTGGTCACCCACGAAGACGGTTCGATCGACGTGTTTACCTCGTTCACCGGTTTCTATGCGGTGCGCAACGCGCTGGAAGCGGCCGGGTTCAAGGGCGATGATGCGGAAATCGTCATGCAGCCGACCACCAGCGCCGAGCTGGATCTGGAAGGGGCGGAGAAGGTGCTCAAGCTGATCGACATGCTTGAGGACCTGGATGACGTGCAGAACGTCTATTCCAACGCGGATATCCCGGAAGACGTCGCCGCTCAGCTTGGTTGATGTAAATAGAAAGGTTGCAGTTTTTTGCTGGCTCTACACTTCCTCTGTAGGAGCTGCCGAAGGCTGCGATCTTTTGATCTTTTAAAAACACAAAGATCGCAGCCTTCGGCAGCTCCTACATGTACCCTCAGCTTTCGCATCATTTTCTGCAGGCTTTATGACTCTAATTCTTGGTATCGACCCCGGTTCGCGCATCACCGGTTACGGGATCGTTCGCGATACCGGGCGGGGCGGTTGCATCTATGTGGCCTCGGGCTGCATTCGCACCGGCTCCGGCGAGCTGCATGAGCGTCTGCAAATCGTCTATCGCGGCGTGCGCGAAATCATCAAGACCTACGGCCCGGTGACCATGGGCATCGAAAAGGTGTTCATGGCGAAAAACGCCGACTCGGCGCTGAAGCTCGGACAGGCACGGGGCGCTGCGATTGTCGCCGGCGCCGAAGAGTGTCTGGAAATCGCCGAGTACACCGCCACGCAAGTCAAACAGGCCGTCGTCGGCACCGGTGCGGCCAATAAGGAGCAGGTGCAGATGATGGTCATGCACATGCTCAAGTTGACCAGCAAGCCGCAGATCGACGCCTCCGACGCCCTCGCGATCGCCATTTGCCATGCGCACACGCGCTCAAGCCTGCTACCGCACGGGCTGGGAACCGCACGCAGTCGTGGCGGGCGCCTGCGTCTCTGATAGCATCAGCATCAATTTTCCTGAAAGTGGCTTTGCGGTGCCTGTGTTGCCGGCGCGCAAGCCACCTTCAATCGTCGCCAGCCCACGGCTGGCCAGCGCTCAAGGATTCAAAACGTGATTGGACGCTTGCGCGGCACCCTGGCTGAGAAACAGCCGCCGCACCTGATTCTCGATGTCAATGGCCTCGGCTATGAGGTGGAAGTGCCGATGACCACGCTTTATCGGTTGCCGTCGGTCGGTGAACCACTGACCCTGCACACCCATTTGGTCGTACGCGAAGATGCGCAATTGCTCTATGGTTTTGCCGGCAAGCGTGAGCGAGACTTCTTTCGCGAGCTGATCCGTCTCAACGGGGTCGGACCGAAACTGGCGCTGGCGTTGATGTCGAGCCTGGAAGTCGATGAGCTGGTGCGCTGCGTGCAGTCTCAGGATACTTCGGCGTTGACCAAGGTCCCGGGGGTTGGCAAGAAGACCGCCGAGCGTCTGCTGGTGGAATTGAAAGATCGCTTCAAGGCCTGGGAAACCTCGCCGGCGATGTTCGCGCTGGTGCCGAATCAGCCGGACGGCCCGGCGCCGGTCAACAGCGCCGAGACCGATGCGGTCAGCGCGTTGATCTCGTTGGGCTACAAGCCGCAGGAAGCGAGCAAGGCGATTTCCGCGATCAAAGACAAGAACCTGAGCAGCGAAGACCTGATCCGCCGCGCTCTGAAGGGAATGATTTAAGTGATTGAAGCTGATCGTCTGATCGCCGCCGCGCACAGCCCGCGCGAGCGCGAAGAAGTCCAGGATCGGGCCATCCGCCCGGTCAGTCTGGCCGACTACATTGGCCAGCCGACCGTGCGCGAGCAGATGGAGCTGTTCATCCAGGCTGCCCGTGGCCGCAGTGAATCCCTCGATCACACCCTGATCTTCGGCCCACCGGGGCTGGGCAAGACTACGCTGGCCAACATCATTGCCCAGGAAATGGGTGTGTCGATCAAGAGCACCTCCGGGCCAGTGCTGGAACGCCCGGGTGATCTGGCCGCGTTGCTGACCAATCTTGAGCCGCACGACGTGTTGTTCATCGACGAAATCCATCGTCTGTCGCCGATCGTTGAAGAAGTGCTGTATCCGGCGATGGAAGATTTTCAGCTCGACATCATGATTGGCGAGGGGCCGGCGGCGCGTTCGATCAAACTCGATCTGCCGCCGTTCACTCTGGTCGGCGCCACCACCCGCGCCGGCATGCTGACCAATCCGTTGCGAGATCGCTTCGGTATCGTCCAGCGCCTGGAGTTCTACAGCACGGCGGATCTGGCAACGATCGTCAGTCGTTCGGCGGCGATTCTCGGTCTGCCGCTGGACCCGGAAGGTTCGTTCGAGATCGCCCGTCGCGCCCGTGGCACGCCGCGAATTGCCAACCGTCTGCTGCGTCGGGTGCGCGACTTTGCCGAAGTCCGCGCCAAGGGCCACATCACCAAAGCGGTGGCGGATCTGGCGCTGAACCTGCTGGACGTCGATGAACACGGTTTCGATCATCAGGATCGACGCCTGCTGCTGACCATGATCGAGAAGTTCGACGGCGGCCCGGTCGGTATCGACAGTCTGGCGGCGGCGATCAGTGAAGAACGCCATACCATTGAAGACGTGCTCGAACCGTATCTGATCCAGCAGGGCTATATCATGCGCACGCCTCGGGGCAGGGTAGTGACTCGGCATGCCTATTTGCATTTCGGTTTGAATGTTCCGTCACGCATGGGCGAGATGCCCATGGCAGACGAGTTTCTCGACGCCGTCGACGATTGATACACATTTGTTGGTGATTTATTCAGGGTTTGTACTGTCAGACGACGGTACTTTTGCGTTAAAGCTTTGAAACCACGAAAAACAGTTGTCTGGCCGGATTGGCAACCTGAGGAGTAAGCACTAGAGTATGCGCGCGCAAAACGGGCTTGAGCCGTTCGCACATCGTTGTCGCGTTTATTACGAGGACACCGATGCGGGCGGCATCGTGTATTACGTTAATTACCTCAAGTTTATGGAACGGGCTCGAACCGAGCGGCTACGGGAACTGGGCTTTGCCCAATCTGTGCTTGCCGGAGAGGACCTGTTGTTCGTCGTGCATTCCAGCGAAGCGCGCTATCACGCGCCGGCGCGACTGGATGACGAACTGCTGGTAAGCGCTGATGTAATCGAATTGAACCGTGCCAGCCTGCGCTTCAAGCAGCAGGTCAGGCGGGCCACGGATAATGTACTGCTCTGCGAAGGGCAGTTTTTGGTGGCCTGCGTGCGCACCGACAGTTTGAAACCCCGGGCCCTTCCCGAAGACCTGCGTGCGGCCTTCGCCGACGCGGTCGGCCCGGGTACACACTCAAAGCAGGAGATAAAGCGTGGAAGCTAACGTCGTCGACCATTCCTCCATGTGGAGCCTGGTCAGCAATGCCAGCATCGTGGTGCAGTTGGTAATGTTGACCCTGGTGGCCGCATCGGTGACCTCATGGATCATGATCTTTCAGCGCAGCAACTTGCTGCGCGCCGGTCGACGCGCCCTGGAGAGCTTCGAAGAGCGCTTCTGGTCGGGTATCGACCTGTCCAAACTGTACCGTCAGGCTGGCAGCAACCCTGATCCGGATTCGGGCGTGGAGCAGATCTTCCGTGCCGGCTTCAAGGAATTCTCCCGTCTGCGTCAGCAGCCAGGTGTCGATCCTGAAGCCGTGATGGAAGGTGTCGCTCGTGCGATGCGCGTGGCCATCTCGCGCGAAGAAGAGAAGCTCGAGCAGAGCCTGCCGTTCCTCGCCACTGTTGGTTCGGTCAGCCCGTACATCGGTCTGTTCGGTACCGTGTGGGGGATCATGAACTCCTTCCGCGGTCTGGCCAGCGCTCAGCAAGCGACCCTCGCCACCGTTGCTCCGGGTATCGCCGAAGCCCTGATCGCCACCGCGATCGGCCTGTTCGCTGCGATCCCGGCGGTCATCGCTTACAACCGTTTTGCTGCGCGCAGCGAAACCTTGCTGGGCCGCTACTACACCTTCGCCGATGAATTCCAGGCGATCCTGCACCGCAAAGTGCACACCAGCGAAGAATAAGCAGGTATTTCCCGATGGCTTTAATCGCTCGAGCTCGCAAAAAGCGCAAGCCGGTCGCCGAGATGAACGTGGTGCCCTACATCGACGTGATGTTGGTGCTGCTGGTCATCTTCATGGTGACCGCGCCGATGCTCAATCAGGGCGTGAAAGTTGATCTGCCCAAGGTTTCCAGCGAAGCCTTGCCGCAGGACAACAACACCCAGGTCCTGACCATTTCGATCAAGGCTGACAAGACCTACTACTGGAACCTTGGCAGCGAAGTCGACACCGAGAAGCAACAGGACAGGGCCATGACCCTGCCACAGATGACTGACGCGGTGACCAAGATCATTCGCGCCGGCACCGAGGGCGGCAAACGCACCCAGGTGTTCATTCGTGGTGACAAGACTGTCGACTACGGCGCCGTCATGGGCGCCATGGGCGGGTTGCAGAAAGCCGGGGTCGGTAACGTTGGTCTGATTACCGAGGCCCCCTGATGCAGCAACAGCGAGAGCCGTCCGCCTCGGAAAGCTATTTCTGGCCTAGTGTTCTGGCAATTGTCCTGCACGTGCTGGTGTTCGGCATGCTGTTCGTCAGTTTTGCCTTCACGCCCGAACTGCCGCCGGCCAAGCCGATCGTCCAGGCGACTCTGTACCAGCTGAAATCGAAAAGTCAGGCGACCACCCAGACCAATCAGAAGATTGCGGGTGAGGCGAAGAAATCCGCCGCGCGCCAGACCGAAGTCGAACAGATGGAACAGAAAAAGATCGAGCAGGAAGCGGTGAAGGCGGCGGAACAAAAGAAAGAGGAAGCGGCTCAAAAGGCCGAGGAAGCCAAGAAGGCCGACGAGGCGAAAAAAGCCGACGAGGCGAAAAAGGCTGATGAAGCCAAGAAAGCCGACGACGCGAAGAAAGCCGAAGCGAAAAAGGCCGAAGAGAAACAATTGGCTGATATAGCCAAGAAGAAGGCCGAAGACGAAGCGAAGAAGGCTGCTGAGGAAGAGGCGAAGAAAGCCGCTGCCGAAGAAGCCAAGAAGAAGATCGTCGAAGACGCGAAGAAGAAAGCCGCCGAAGACGCCAAGAAGAAAGCTGAAGCTGAAGAGGCGAAGAAGAAAGTCGCCGAAGACGCGAAGAAGAAAGCTGCTGCCGATGCTGCGAAGAAGAAAGCGCAGGAAGCGGCACGCAAATCTGCCGAAGACAAAAAGGCCCAGGCCCTGGCAGATCTGCTTTCCGACACGCCGCAGCGTCAGCAGGCCCTGGCCGATGAGCAGGGTGACGAGGTTGCCGGCAGTTTCGATGACCTGATTCGCGCTCGCGCAGCAGAAGGCTGGGCTCGTCCTCCTTCGGCGCGCAAAGGCATGACGGTCGTGCTGCAAATCGGCATGTTGCCGGACGGCACGGTGACTTCGGTCAGCGTGGCCAAGTCCAGTGGTGACGGTCCGTTCGATGCTTCGGCAGTCGCGGCAGTGAAGAATATTGGACGTTTGACAGAAATGCAGGGAATGAAGCCGAGCGATTTCGCTCCGTATCGTTCATTCAAGATGACATTCACACCTGAGGATCTAGCCTTGTGAGAAACCTTCTTCGAGGAATGCTGGTCGTGATCTGCTGCATGGCAGGGATCGCGGCGGCAGATGAAAAGAACATTCTGGTCACCAGCGGCAGCGATCGGGCCACTCCGATCGCCGTCGTACCGTTCGGCATGCAGGGCGGCGCCGTGCTGCCGGATGACATGGCTGAAATCATTGGCAACGACTTGCGCAACTCGGGCTATTACTCGCCGATTCCGAAAGCCAACATGATCAGCCAGCCAAGCCAGCCGAGCGAAATCATCTTCCGTGACTGGAAGGCGGTGGGTGCTCAGTACATGATGGTCGGCAGCATCGCTCCAGCGGGCGGTCGCCTGCAGGTGCAGTGGGCACTGTTCAACGTCGCCACCGAGCAGAAAGTGGCGGACGGCAGTGTTTCCGGTACGACCGACCAGATCCGTGACATGGCGCACTTCATCTCCGATCAGTCGTTCCAGAAGCTGACCGGTATTGATGGTGCTTTCTCGACGCGTCTGCTGTACGTAACAGCCGAGCGTTTCTCCGAGAAGAACACCCGTTACACCCTGCAACGCTCCGACTATGACGGTGCCCGCGCAGTGACTCTGCTGCAATCGCGCGAGCCGATCCTGTCGCCGCGTTTCGCACCGGATGGCAAGCGTATTGCCTACGTGTCGTTCGAGCAGAAGCGTCCGCGCATCTTCATGCAGAACATCGACACCGGTCGCCGTGAGCAGATCACCAACTTCGAAGGCCTCAACGGCGCGCCAGCCTGGTCGCCGGACGGCAATCGCCTGGCGTTCGTGCTGTCGAAAGACGGTAACCCGGACATCTACGTAATGAACCTCGGTTCGCGTCAGATCAGCCGCGTAACCAACGGCCAGGGCATCAATACCGAACCGTTCTGGGGCAAGGATGGCTCGACCATCTATTTCACCTCGGACCGTGGCGGCAAGCCGCAAATCTATAAAACCAGCGTCGGTGGCGGTGGTGCCGAGCGTGTGACGTTCGTGGGCAACTACAACGCCAACCCGAAACTTTCGGCTGATGAAAAGACTTTGGTGATGATTCATCGTCAGGATGGCTTCACCAATTTCAAGGTGGCAGCTCAGGATCTGCAGCGGGGTAGTGTAAAGATCCTCACTGATAGCACTCTGGACGAGTCACCTACTGTTGCGCCCAACGGCACCATGGTAATCTACGCCACCCGCCAACAGGGCCGGGGAGTCTTGATGCTCGTGTCCATTAATGGACGCGTGAGGCTCCCGCTTCCTACCGCTCAAGGCGAAGTCAGAGAACCGTCCTGGTCCCCTTACCTGAAGTGAGCGGGCGCTACACGTTTTACTTAACACACTGGGGTTCATTAGGAGTTTCACGATGGAAATGCTGAAGTTTGGTAAATTTGCTGCGCTGGCTCTGGCCATGGCTGTAGCTGTAGGTTGCTCGTCCAAAGGCGGCGACAACGCCGGTGAAGGCGCTGTTGATCCAAACGCTGGTTACGGCGCAAACACTGGTGCCGTTGACGGTTCCCTGAGCGAAGAAGCTGCTCTGCGCGCAATCACCACCTTCTACTTCGAATACGACAGCTCGGACCTGAAGCCAGAAGCCATGCGCGCTCTGGACGTTCACGCCAAAGACCTGAAAGCAAACGGCGCTCGCGTTGTTCTGGAAGGCAACACCGACGAACGTGGTACTCGTGAGTACAACATGGCACTGGGCGAGCGTCGTGCGAAAGCCGTTCAGCGCTACCTGGTACTGCAAGGTGTTTCCCCAGCTCAGCTGGAACTGGTTTCCTACGGCGAAGAGCGTCCAGTTGCTACCGGCAACGACGAGCAGTCCTGGGCCCAGAACCGTCGCGTCGAACTGCGTAAGTAATTCGATATGCGAACGTGCCGTCGTGCTGTAACTATTCTGGCTCTCAGCCTCGCGCCGCTTGCGGCGTGGGCTGCGGTTCCTGTGGTCGATGACAACTCCGGTTATAACAATAGCGGGAGCAGTTATCCGCCTGCGGGTTACGGTACGAACGGCGCCTATGCCGGGGGAGCGGCTTCGGCCCCTGCCTCGGCACAAGGCATGCTGTTCAACCAATTGCAACAGATGCAGGATCAGATCTCGCGCCAACAGGGCGTGATCGAAGAACTGCAGAATCAGGTTTCGCGCATGAAGCAGGAATCCCTGGAGCGATACCAGGATCTTGATCGGCGCATAGGATCCGGCGTTGCACCAGCCGCGACTCCCGAGAATTCTTCTGCCGGTGGCGATGCAAGTGCTGCTGCCGGTGCTGCCGCAGGCGCGGGTACTGCTGCGGCAGCCCAGGCCCCTGCCGCGGGTAGCGAACCGGCTGATCCGGCCAAGGAAAAGCTGTATTACGATGCCGCTTTCGACCTGATCAAAGCCAAGGATTTCGACAAGGCCAGCCAGGCCTTCGCCGCTTTCCTGCGCAAATACCCCAACAGCCAGTACGCGGGCAACGCCCAGTACTGGTTGGGCGAAGTGAACCTGGCCAAGGGTGATCTGCAAGGTGCAGGTCAGGCCTTTGCCAAGGTTTCGCAGCTGTATCCCAAGCACAACAAAGTGCCGGACTCGCTGTACAAGCTGGCTGACGTAGAGCGCCGCCTCGGTCACACCGACAAGGTCAAAGGCATTCTGCAGCAGGTGGTGTCCCAATATCCGGGCACTTCCGCCGCGCAGCTGGCCCAGCGTGATTTACAGCGCATGTAAGCCTGTTCATCCGTGTTTTGAAGAAACCCGCGCTTGTCGCGGGTTTTTTCGTTAGAATTCACGCCCTTTTTCTGAAACACGCTTCTTGTGGTCTACGCGTTGGCGGGATTGCCTGAAGTGCCTAACGGAGGCGGACAGCCTGTTTAGCTGTTACGCCCGTGGCGACTATGCAAGACACATTGAGAATCACCGAAGTTTTCTACTCGTTGCAGGGGGAAACTCGGACTGCCGGGCTGCCCACGGTTTTCGTGCGCCTGACCGGTTGCCCGTTGCGTTGCCAGTACTGCGATAGCGCTTACGCGTTCAGCGGCGGCACCGTCCGCACCCTCGACGACATCCTTGAGCAAGTGGCCGGATATCGTCCGCGCTACGTTTGTGTCACCGGCGGTGAGCCGTTGGCTCAGCCGAACGCCATTCCTTTGCTTGAGCGGTTGTGTGATGCCGGTTACGAGGTCTCGCTGGAAACCAGCGGCGCCCTCGACGTATCCGCTGTCGATCCGCGTGTCAGTCGCGTCGTCGATCTGAAAACGCCGGGCTCGAAAGAAGCCCATCGCAACCGTTACGAGAACATCGAACTGCTGACCCGCAACGATCAGGTGAAGTTTGTCATCTGCTCGCGGGAAGACTATGACTGGGCGGTATCGAAGCTGATCCAGTACGGGCTTGATCGACGTGCGGGTGAAGTGCTTTTCTCCCCAAGTCATCATGACCTCAATGCCAGGGATCTGGCGGATTGGGTGGTGGCAGACAACCTGCCAGTGCGGCTGCAACTGCAGTTGCATAAATATCTATGGAATGATGAGCCGGGGCGCTGAGATGATTGAACAACTGAACACTACCGAAAAACGTGCCGTTATCCTGCTTTCGGGCGGCCTCGACTCGGCCACCGTCGTGGCGATGGCACGCGCCGAAGGCTACGCCTGCTACACCATGAGCTTCGATTACGGCCAGCGCTCGCATGCCGAATTGCACGCCGCCGCCCGCGTTGCTCGCGACCTGGGTGTGGTCGAGCACAAGGTCATCGGACTGAACCTCAATGGCATGGGCGGCTCGGCGCTGACCGACACCAGCATCGACATTCCGGAAGAGCTGGGCGAAGGCATTCCGGTGACTTACGTGCCGGCGCGCAACACGGTTTTCCTGTCGTTGGCATTGGGTTGGGCCGAAGTGCTCGGCGCCCGCGACATCTTCATCGGCGTCAATGCAGTGGATTATTCCGGCTACCCGGACTGCCGTCCCGAGTTCATCGAGTCGTTCGAGCGCATGGCCAATCTGGCGACCAAGGCTGGCGTAGAAGGCAATGGCTTCCGCATCCAGGCGCCGCTGCAGAACCTGAGCAAAGCACAGATCGTTCAGGCCGGCGTGAAGCTTGGCGTTGATTACGGTCTGACGGTTTCCTGCTATCAGGCCGACGATGACGGCCGCGCTTGCGGCAAATGCGACAGCTGCCGCCTGCGTGCAGAAGGCTTCGCGGCAGCTGGTGTGGACGATCCAACCCCTTATTTTTGATTTTTTCAAAAAAGGTGTTGAATAGTCCTTAAAAATCAGTATTATACGCGCCACCACACAGCGGGTCGTTAGCTCAGTTGGTAGAGCAGTTGGCTTTTAACCAATTGGTCGTAGGTTCGAATCCCACACGACCCACCATATTTGGCGGTTTAGAAAATCCGGAAGGCCCACGAAAGTGAGGATTTCCGGGTTTTTTTTTGCCTGCAATTCTGGCCTTCAATCTTTCATTGCGGCCCGATCTGACATAGGTCAGATTCATCTTTTGTATCAACGGGATATTCTGTAGCCTTGCGCAGCTTCAACGCTGTCCCGTGCCTGATGATACTCACTCTCCCGGCGGTACCCTCTAGTGGTCCGGAGCCGGGTGTATACTCGACTTTCGCGCGAATGCGCCTGCAGGTCTTGCGAACATGACGCAGATTTCCGAACGCCTTCTGGTTCAAGCCCACCTCGACGCCAAACAGCCGAAACCGCTGACGGCAGAAGAGGAGGCTTACTACCGTTCCGCCATCGCCGCCGAGCTCAAGGCTCAGGACGCGGTGCTCGTGGCCCACTTCTATTGCGATCCGGTGATTCAGGCCCTGGCCGAAGAAACCGGCGGCTGTGTTTCCGACTCCCTGGAAATGGCCCGCTTCGGCAATGCCCATCCGGCCAAGACCGTGGTGGTCGCCGGCGTCAAGTTCATGGGCGAGACGGCAAAAATTCTCAATCCGGAAAAACGCGTGCTGATGCCGACCCTGGAGGCGACCTGCTCGCTGGACCTGGGCTGCCCGGTCGACGAGTTTTCGGCGTTCTGCGATCAGCACCCGGAACGTACTGTGGTGGTGTATGCCAACACTTCCGCCGCCGTGAAGGCTCGGGCTGACTGGGTGGTGACTTCGAGCTGCGCACTGGAAATCGTCGAAAGCCTGATGGACAACGGCGAGACGATCATCTGGGGCCCGGACAAGCACCTGGGCACTTACATTCAGCGCAAGACCGGCGCCGACATGCTGCTTTGGGATGGTGCCTGCATCGTTCACGAAGAGTTCAAGTCCAAGCAGCTCGAAGACATGAAAGCGCTGTACCCGGACGCAGCGATTCTGGTGCATCCCGAGTCGCCGACTTCGGTGATCGAACTGGCGGACGCCGTCGGTTCTACCAGTCAGTTGATCGCCGCCGCGCAAAGCCTGCCAAACAAGACCCTGATCGTCGCCACCGACCGTGGCATCTTCTACAAGATGCAGCAGCTGTGCCCGGACAAGGTCTTCATCGAAGCGCCTACCGCCGGTAACGGCGCGGCGTGCCGCAGTTGCGCACATTGCCCGTGGATGGCCATGAATACCCTTGAGCGCACGCTCAAGAGCTTGAAGGAAGGCACCAACGAGATCTTTGTCGATCCGGCGCTGATTCCCCAGGCGATTCGCCCGTTGAAGCGCATGCTCGACTTCACCCAGGCAGCGCGGATGAAATTGGCCGGTAACGCCTGAGAGAATCCCTTGTAGGATTGAGCCCTGTGGTGAGGAGATTTATCCCGTTCGGCTGCGTAGCAGTCGTTAAGCAGCGCACGCGGTGTGTCTGATACACCGCGGTGGTTGATTTTGGGGCGGCTTCGCCACCCAACGGGGATAAATCCCCTCACCACAGGCCGACTCTTGAGTATGGAAATTATTTGCTCTTCTTAGGGATTCGCACCACACGGGTATCCGAATAGATGTCATGCCAAGTGCGTTTCTGCTTGTCGAACAGCGACCAGAAGAACCCCAGCCCGACACACAACCACGACGCGATCGACACCATAAAGCGCAACAGCGCCTGCCACAGGCTGATGGCCGTGCCGTTGGCGTTCTGCACGCGGATCCCCCATACCTGCATGCCCAGTGTCTGCCCGCCATGGGTCCAGAACTTGGCGAAGAAGCCGAACAATACCAACAGCAGCACCGTGGAATACAGCGGGTCACCATCGAGCTGGCCGGCGTCGGTCATCACCCGCAGCCGTTCTTCGCCAATGATCGCCGCCTGGATCAACTTGTAGATGAATCCGGTGACGATCAGCAGGGCGGTGCACAGCAGGAAGTCGTAGAACATCGCCGCCAGACGACGACCGAGAGCAACGGGAGGAAAGTCCCCTTGCGGCGTGAGCAGGTGTTTCGACATGGCAGCCTCAAGGCGTGAATGGAAGCGCCATTTTACGGATTAGCGCGCACAAAAAAGCCCCTGATATCAATATCAGGGGCTTTTTCGTATCAGAAGATCAGGCTTCTGCTTGTACTTCGTCAGCCTGCATGCCTTTCTGGCCTTGCACAGCAACGAAAGTCACTTTCTGGCCTTCTTTCAGGCTCTTGAAGCCGTTGCCCTGAATGGCGCGGAAATGTACGAACAGATCCGGACCGCTTTCTGGAGTGATAAAACCAAAACCTTTCTCGTCGTTAAACCACTTGACGGTACCGCTCTGACGTGTGGACATTTCTTATTTCCTTTGACGCATAAATTGATGACAGCCCCTTTCACATGAAAGAGTACTGGAGCTGGTTGCAAGGAGTAAGAAGACGTCGAGCGGGATGTAGCTAACTTGTAGGCTACTGCCCAGGTCACGATTCCAAGCTGACCCATGCAAACACAGTGGACAAACTCTACGCCAACTACGGGAGAAAAAACAAGCCCTGGGAAGGCCCCGGTTTTACTGCTCTTCATGGCAGTTCGTCAGCAAACTAGTTCAGTCTTGGACGATTGTCTGGTTCTATTTTCAGCAAACGTTATAAGCAACGTTCATATTCGAAACAGATGTTAAAAAACGCACTGTTTTATGGCGATTGCGTTACACATTAGTGCACGCATAACGCAATCGCGTTACTTATAGAAACAGTCGATCAACCGCGATAGTAGCGTTGTGGAACAAATGGCATTTTGCTTACAAGCATTTGCACCTTTTTCCCACGGACGATGGCCCACACAGGTGTATCGAGCGCGACGTAAGCGGTGTCAAGGTATCCCATCGCCAATGGCCCGCCCAAGGTCGGGCCGAAGCCGCCACTGCAGACGCTGCCGATGATCTCGCCGGCCTCGTTGACGATCTCTGCGCCTTCACGCACCGGGGTACGCTCCTGTGGCAGCAGGCCGACGCGTTTGCGTGCCACGCCATTTTGTTGCTGCGCGAATATCTGCTCCGCGCCCGGGAAACCCCCGGCCCGTGCGCCATCGGCGCGGCGTGGCTTGGAGATCGCCCAGAGCAGGCTGGCTTCGATCGGTGTGGTCTCGGTGTTCATGTCGTGGCCGTACAGGCACAGGCCGGCTTCCAGACGCAGCGAGTCGCGGGCGCCAAGGCCGATGGCCTGAACCTCTGGCTCGGCGAGCAGGGCGCGGGCTAGTTTCTCCGCTTCAGCGGCCGGTACCGAGATTTCGAAACCGTCTTCACCGGTGTAGCCCGAACGGCTGACAAAGCAGTCCACGCCGAGCAACGACACACGGTTGAACTGCATGAACGTCATCTTCGCCACGTCCGGCGCAAGACGCGCCAGCACTGTGACGGCTGCCGGACCTTGCAGGGCGAGCAGGGCGCGCTCTTCGAACAGCGCCGTAATGGTGCACTGATCGCCGATGTGTTTTTGCAGATGCGCGAGATCCTGATCCTTGCACGCGGCGTTGACCACCAAGAACAGCTCGTCATTGCCCAGATTGGCGACCATCAGGTCGTCGAGAATGCCACCGCTTTCGTTGGTGAACATCGCATAACGCTGCATGCCAACCGGCAGGTCGACGATGTCCACCGGCACCAGGGTTTCCAGGGCTTTGGCCGCATTGGCGCCGGTCAGACGAATCTGGCCCATGTGCGAGACGTCGAACAACCCGGCTTGCTCACGGGTGTGCTGGTGTTCTTTCATCACGCCGAGCGGGTATTGCACGGGCATGTCGTAGCCGGCGAACGGCACCATGCGTGCGCCGAGTTCGAGGTGCAGTGCGTGCAGCGGGGTTTTCGAGAGTTGTTCGGTGGACATGCGTGGCTCCTTTGAATTTGGGTTGCGGGTGAGAGGCAAGATCAAGAGCCCCTCACCCCAGCCCTCTCCCGGAGGGAGAGGGAGCTAGTTACGTTTGGCTGAGTTCGTAATCAGCATTCGATAATGTTGACCGCCAGGCCGCCGCGAGCGGTTTCCTTGTATTTGCTTTTCATGTCGGCGCCGGTCTGGCGCATGGTGCGGATCACTTTGTCGAGGGAGACGAAATGCTGGCCGTCGCCACGCATGGCCATGCGCACGGCATTGATGGCTTTCACCGAGCCCATAGCGTTGCGCTCGATGCACGGGACTTGTACTAGGCCGCCGATCGGGTCGCAGGTCAAACCGAGGTTGTGTTCCATGCCGATTTCCGCGGCGTTCTCGACTTGTTGCACGCTGCCGCCGAGCACTTCGCACAAAGCGCCGGCTGCCATTGAACAGGCCACACCGACTTCACCCTGACAACCGACTTCGGCGCCGGAGATCGAAGCGTTTTCCTTGTAAAGAATGCCGATTGCGGCAGCGTTCAGCAGAAAACGCACGACACCGTCGTCATTCGCCCCGGGGATAAAACGCATGTAGTAATGCAGCACCGCCGGAATGATCCCCGCCGCGCCATTGGTGGGCGCAGTGACCACGCGTCCGCCATTGGCGTTTTCTTCGTTGACCGCCAGTGCATAAAGATTGACCCAGTCGAGCACCGACAGCGGATCGCGCAGGGCCGATTCCGGGTTCTTGCACAATTGCCGATGCAGCGCCGCCGCCCGGCGTTTGACCTTCAAACCGCCCGGCAAGATACCTTCGTTACGACAGCCAGCAGCGACGCAGTCCTGCATCACCTGCCAGATTTTCAGCAGGCCGGCACGGGTTTCGGCTTCCGGGCGCCAGGCGCTTTCATTGGTCAGCATCACCTGGCTGATCGACAGCCCGTACGTAGCGCAATGACCGAGCAAGTCCTTGGCGCTTTTGAAAGGGAAGGTCAGTGGCGTTGCATCTTCGACGATGCGATCGGCACCGGCGGCATCTTCATCGACAACAAAACCACCGCCAACCGAGTAGTACTCGCGACTGCGGATCTGAATCCCCGCCGCATCGAAGGCGCGAAAGATCATGCCGTTGGGGTGATAGGCCAGCGGCTTGCGGATCATCGCCAGATGTTCTTTCTCGTTGAACGCAATGCTGTGTTCAGCAAGCAGATTCAGCCGGCCATTGCCGCGAATTTCCTGCAGGCGCGCGGCGACGGTTTCGGTGTCGACCGTGTCCGGGTGTTCGCCTTCGAGGCCGAGCAGCACGGCTTTATCGCTGCCGTGACCTTTGCCGGTAGCACCGAGCGAACCGTACAGCTCGACACGGACGCTGGCGGTGCTGGTCAGCAGGTTTTCCCGGCGCAAGCCCTCGGCAAAGCGCGCAGCGGCGCGCATCGGGCCGACGGTGTGGGAACTGGAGGGACCGATGCCAATCTTGAACAGGTCGAACACGCTTAACGACATGAGTGGTTCTCCGGTTTCTTGTTATAGGGATTGGCTGATTTTCGGGCTTAGCACATTCCCTGTGGGAGCGAGCTTGCTCGCGAAGGCGCAGTGTCAGTCACATCGAGGTTGGCTGACCTACCGCTTTCGCGAGCAAGCTCGCTCCCACAGGATTTTGTGGTGTTGTCGAGAAAGGGGCGGGCGAACCCGCCCCCTCATTCCTTTAAGCGTAGCTTTCGATCGACGGGCAGGCGCAGACCAGGTTGCGATCGCCGAAGACGTTGTCGACCCGGCCGACCGGCGGCCAGTATTTGCCTTCGATCAGCGATGCGACCGGGTACACCGCTTGCTCGCGGCTGTATGGGTGGATCCATTCGCCAACCAGTTCCGCTGCGGTGTGCGGGGCGTTTTTCAGTGGGTTGTCTTCCTTGTCCAGGGTGCCGTTTTCCACTGCGCGGATTTCTTCTCGGATGCGGATCATCGCGTCACAGAAGCGGTCCAGTTCTTCCTTGGATTCGCTTTCGGTCGGCTCGATCATCAGCGTGCCAGCGACCGGGAACGACATGGTCGGCGCGTGGAAACCGAAGTCGATCAGGCGTTTGGCGACGTCATCGACGCTGATGCCGCTGCTGTCTTTCAATGGACGCAGATCGAGGATGCACTCGTGCGCCACCAGGCCGTTGCTGCCGGTGTACAGCACTGGGTAATGCTCTTCGAGGCGACGGGAAATGTAGTTGGCATTGAGGATCGCCAGTTGCGAAGCGCGTTTGAGACCAGCGCCGCCCATCATGCGGATGTACATCCAGGTGATCGGCAGAATGCTTGCGCTGCCGAACGGTGCCGCGCAGACCGCGCCTTCCTTGCGTTCCATCTGGCCGTGGCCCGGCAGGAACGGGGTCAGGTGCGATTTGACGCCGATCGGGCCAACGCCCGGGCCGCCACCGCCGTGCGGGATGCAGAAGGTTTTGTGCAGGTTCAGGTGCGAAACGTCGCCGCCGAACTTGCCCGGTGCGCAGAGGCCGACCATGGCGTTCATGTTGGCGCCGTCGATGTACACCTGGCCGCCGTTGTCGTGAATGATCGCGCAGATTTCGCGAATGCCTTCTTCGAACACGCCGTGGGTCGACGGGTAAGTGATCATCAGTGCGGCGAGGTGTTCGCGGTGCTCGATGGCCTTGGCGCGCAGGTCTTCGATGTCGACGTTGCCACGGGCATCGCACGCGGTGACGACCACGCGCATACCGGCCATTTGCGCGGTAGCCGGGTTGGTGCCGTGGGCCGACGACGGGATCAGGCAGATGTCGCGGCGCTCATCGCCACGGCTCTGGTGATAGGCGCGGATTGCCAGGAGACCTGCGTATTCGCCTTGCGAACCAGCGTTCGGTTGCAGCGAGATCGAGTCGTAACCGGTGGCGGCACAGAGCATCGCTTCCAGTTCATCGGTCAGTTGCTGGTAACCGGCGCTTTGCGCGGCCGGGGCGAACGGGTGCAGTGCACCGAATTCGGCCCAGGTCACCGGGATCATTTCGCTGGCGGCGTTGAGTTTCATGGTGCACGAGCCCAGCGGGATCATGGTGCGATCCAGTGCCAGGTCCTTGTCCGCCAGTTTGCGCAGGTAGCGCATCAGCTCGGTTTCCGAGTGATAACGGTTGAACACCGGGTGGCTGAGGATCGGCGACTGGCGCACCAGCTCAGCAGGAATGGTGCTCTGCACCGAGGCGGCCAGCGCAGCGAAGTCCGGCAGGGTCTTGCCGTCGGCGAACAGGCCCCACAGGGTTTCGATATCAGCCTGAGTGGTGGTTTCGTCGACCGACAGGCCCAGACGTTCAGCGTCGATCACACGCAGGTTGATCTGCTGAGCGTGCGCCTTGTCGTGCAGCGCGGCGGTGTGCGCGCCGGTGGCAACGGTCAGGGTGTCGAAGAAGTTTGCCTGCTCGACTTGAGCGCCCAGCGCGGTCAGGCCCTTGGCCAGAATCGCGGTCAGGTGATGCACACGGTTGGCGATCTGGGTCAGGCCTTTCGGGCCGTGGTAAACGGCGTACATGCTGGCGATGTTGGCCAGCAGCACTTGAGCGGTGCAGATGTTCGACGTGGCCTTCTCGCGGCGGATGTGTTGCTCGCGGGTCTGCATCGCCAGACGCAGCGCTGGCTTGCCGAAACGGTCAACCGAGACACCGACCAGACGGCCCGGCATGTCGCGCTTGAACGCATCTTTGGTGGAGAAGTAAGCGGCGTGCGGGCCACCGAAGCCCAGCGGCACGCCGAAGCGTTGCGCCGAACCGATGGCGACGTCGGCACCGAATTCTCCCGGTGCGGTGAGCAGGGGCAGGGCCAGCAGGTCGGCGGCCACGGCCACCAGAGCGTTGGCGGCGTGGAAGCGCTCGGTCAGCTCGCGGTAGTCGAACACATCACCGTTGCTCGCCGGATATTGCAGCAGCGCGCCAAAGAACGGCGTGACGTCAGTCAGTTCGCGCTCATCGCCCACGACCACGTCAATACCGAGCGGCTCGGCACGGGTGCGCAGCACGTCGAGGGTCTGCGGATGGCTGTGGATCGAGGCGAAGAACTGGTGGCTGCCTTTGTTCTTGCTCAGGCGTTTGCAGAAGGTCATGGCTTCGGCAGCGGCGGTGGCTTCGTCGAGCAGGGAGGCGTTGGCGATCGGCAGGCCGGTGAGGTCGCTGATCATGGTCTGGAAGTTCAGCAGCGCTTCGAGACGGCCCTGGGAAATTTCTGGCTGGTACGGGGTGTAAGCGGTGTACCAGGCCGGGTTTTCCAGCAGGTTGCGCAGGATCGGCGACGGCGTATGGCAGTTGTAGTAGCCCTGGCCGATGTAGGTTTTGAACAGTTGGTTTTTGCCAGCGATGGATTTGATCATCGCCAGGGCGTCGGCCTCGCTGAGGCCGTCGTCCATGCCGAGCACGCTGGTGCCCTTGATGCTTTCCGGGATGACGCTGGCGCTCAGGGCTTCGAGCGAGTCGAAGCCGAGGCTGTTGAGCATGGCTTGCTCGTCACCGGCGCGCGGGCCGATGTGACGGGCGATGAATTCGTTGGCGGTGCCGAGATTGATGGCGGTCATGGGGTAATTCCTCAGGCTTCGGCTTGGGCTTTGATCAGACGGTCGTAAGCGTCCTGATCGAGCAGTTTGCCGACAGCGGCGGCGTCGCTTGGCTGGAAGCGGAAGAACCAGCCTTCGCCCAGCGGATCTTCGTTGACCAGCTCAGGAGCGTTCTCCAGCGCCGGGTTGACTTCCAGCACGTCGCCATCGAGCGGCATGTACACGCCGCTGGCGGCTTTCACCGATTCCACGGTGGCGGCTTCGGCGCCTTTTTCGTAAGCCTGCAGCTCAGGCAGTTGCACGAACACCACGTCGCCCAGGGCGTTCTGCGCGAAAGCGGTGATGCCGACAGTGACACTGCCGTCGGCTTCGGTGCGCAGCCATTCGTGATCTTCAGTAAAACGCAACTCGCTCATGGAAACTCCTCAGGGGCCAGACTCGTCTGGTGGACGCGGTGGAAAGCTTGGGGCGGGGAAGCCCTTTATAGATGGAGAGTCAGGTAGCAAGAATGCGGCCAAGATTAATTTACCTATATAAATCAATGGCTTGTATTTTTCAGGTGGGTGTCGACAATTGCGCCTGTAGCGAAATCGCTACAGCTTTGGGCGAGGAGAAAAGCTTAATCGGATCAAAGCGTTGCGCAGCGCTGGTCGCAGGCGGGTGTAGCGATATCGTTCCGCTGTAGCGCTTTCGGTACAGGTGGGGGTCGTTTTTGAACGGATTTCGAATCCGCCATAAATCCTGTTGGAGCGAGCCTGCTCGCGAAGACAGTGTGTCAGGCGCCAGCCATTTTGCTGATAGACCGCTTTCGCGAGCAGGCTCGCTCCCACATGGGGAATTTCCTGCAAAAGGGATGCGCGGTGAGTCAGGGTTTATTGGGAATGCCGTATTTGCGCAGGCGATGGGCGATAGCGGTGTGCGAGGTTTGCAAGCGGCTCGCCAGTTGTCGGGTCGAGGGGTAGCTGACGTAGAGCTTTTCCAGCAGCTCTCTCTCGAATGCTTCGACCGCTTGCTCGAGGCTGTCGACATCGGTATCGGCCTGGCGCGCCACCGAAGTGCCGGCGATGTCGAGGTCGCCGATATCGACCAGGCTGCTCTCGCAAATCGCTGCCGCGCGGAAAATCACGTTCTGCAGTTGCCGCACGTTGCCCGGCCAGCGATTGCCGAGCAGCGCCGGATAAGTGCCGGGCGCCAGGCGGCAGACCGGGCGCTGGATCTGCGCACAGGCCTGCTGCATGAAATAACGCGCCAGCAGCAGGATGTCCTGACCGCGTTCACGCAGCGGCGGCACTTCGACGTTGAGCACGTTGAGGCGATAGAACAGGTCTTCGCGGAACAGCCCTTCGCTGACCATTTTTTCCAGATCGCGGTGGGTCGCGCTGAGGATGCGCACGTCGACCTTTACTTCCCGATCACCACCGACGCGGCGGAAGCTGCCGTCGTTGAGAAAACGCAGGAGTTTGGCCTGCAAGTACGGCGACATCTCGCCGATTTCATCGAGAAACACCGTGCCCTGGTTGGCCAGTTCCATCAGCCCCGGCTTACCGCCACGCGCCGCGCCGGTGAAGGCGCCGGGGGCGTAGCCGAACAGTTCGCTTTCGGCGAGGTTTTCCGGCAGCGCTGCGCAGTTCAACGCCAGAAAAGGAGCACTGTGCCGCGCACTGATCGCGTGACAGGCGCGGGCCACCAATTCTTTGCCGGTACCGGTTTCGCCCTGAATCAATAGCGGTGCATCAAGGGCGGCGACCCGTTGCGCACGGGCCTTGAGTGTGCGGATCGCCGGAGACTCGCCGAGCAGGGCGTCGAAGCCTTCGGCGTGATCGTGGTGCAGTGCTGAGAGTTGTTCGCCGATGCGGTTCGGTTGATACAGGGTCAGCAGGGCGCCGGCGTCGGTGATCGGCGTGGCATCGAGCAGCAGGGTCTGGCCATTGACAGTGATTTCGCGCAGCGGCAGGCGAAAGCCGTTTTCCAGCAGGGTGTCGAGCAGACCGGGATCGTTGAACAGCGCCGAGACGCTTTCGCCGGCCGGTTCGCGACCGTACAGGGCAATCAGCGCCGGGTTGGCCAGCAGCACCTTGCCGGCGCTGTCGAGGGCTAGCACTGGGTCGGTCATCGCTGCGAGCAGGGCATCGAGCTGCAAGTGCCGGCGCTGGCCGGGGAGGATATCGACTACGGTCACCGCTTCCACGCCGAGCACGCGAAACAGCGCATCTTTCAGTTCTTCGAGCACTTGCGGGCTGAGGGTCGGCGCGTCGATGTAGACGTTCGGCGGGATCATCTCCACCGCATCCAGATTGAGATTGCGCCCACCGAGGATAGCCAGGACTTCCTGGGTGATGCCGACGCGGTCGATGAAGCTGACGTGGATACGCATGGGGGCGGTTCAGTGATCTGCAGAGCGGAGGGGGGCAAGTATGCCTTAAATCAAAAGCCCCCTCACCCCAGCCCTCTCCCGGAGGGAGAGGGAGCCGACCGAGGTGTCTGGGGTTATGCATCGACCTGAAAGTACCGGGCGATTATGGATTCAGTGATGCAGGATCAGGTCGACGCAATGCTGCAGCATCCCCCAATCGGTTCCCTCTCCCTCCGGGAGAGGGCTAGGGTGAGGGGCTTTTGATTTTTATTCGAAATGCTCGAGGTTCACCGGATCCCCCGACTGCATATTCAACTTCTGCCGAATGTCTTCAAACATCAGATCGTAATGCTTGTGCACCGAGCCGATCTGGCTGTGGGTCTTGGGTATGCCGTACTTCTCGGCGATCCGGGTCACGTCGCGGGCGAAGTTGTAGGCCTCTTCCTTGGGCAGGAAAAACGCCTCCTTCATGTCCTTGCCCTGCATGCTGCCGTGCAGGGTGAACTGAATCCCCTTGCCTTTCTGCGGGTCGGTGAACACTTCATAGTCCAGATGCACGTTGTAATTGACGTCATCGTCGGTCAACGCGTGCCGCTCGATGTGCAGATGACCGGGTTCGAACTGGGCCATTGAGCTACTCCTTTCAAGGCATGGAAGCGGAGCAGGTCTTGAGCCTGCCCCGGCGTTTATTGTTATCGGTAGCTGATCCCAGGCTTCGCCGTGCTGACCCGCGTACCGGCGGTGCCCTGGACGATGGCTTCGATATCGGCCAGCGAACCGATCACCGCGACCTTGCCAGTATGGCGCGCGAATTCGCAGGCTGCCTGCACCTTCGGCCCCATCGAGCCGGCGGCGAAACCAAGGCGTTCGAGTTCGTCAGGGTGGGCTTCGGCGATGGCTTTCTGGGTGGGTTTGCCATAGTCGATAAAAGCCGCGTTGACGTCGGTGGCGATCACCAGCAGGTCGGCTTCCAGTTGCTCGGCAAGCAACGACGAACACAGATCCTTGTCGATCACCGCCTCGATACCCTTGAGGTTACGGCTTTCGTCATACATGGTCGGAATGCCGCCGCCACCAGCGCAAATGACGATGCTGCCCTTGTCCAGCAGCCACTTGATCGGACGGATTTCGAAGATGCGCTTCGGCCGTGGGCTGGCGACGACGCGGCGGAATTTGTCGCCATCGGCAGCAATCGCCCAGCCTTTCTCGGCGGCGAGTTTTTCCGCTTCGGCTTTCTCGTAGACCGGGCCGATCGGCTTGCTCGGCTTCTTGAAAGCGGGGTCGTTGGCGTCGACTTCGACCTGGGTCAGCAGGGTGGCGAACGGCACTTCGAAGTCGAGCAGATTGCCCAGTTCCTGTTCGATGATGTAGCCGATCATGCCTTCGGTTTCGGCACCGAGCACGTCCAGCGGGTAGGGAGTGACAGAGGTGTAGGCCGCCGCTTGCAGCGACAGCAGACCGACTTGCGGGCCATTGCCATGGGCGATGACCAGCTGGTTGCCGGGATGGATCTTGGCGATTTGCTCGGTGGCGATGCGGATGTTGGCGCGCTGGTTGTCAGCGGTCATCGGCTCACCACGGCGGAGCAGGGCGTTACCGCCCAGGGCTACGACGATACGCATGGTGCATGTCCTTTTCGTATTGATCGTTCCCACGCTCTGCGTGGGAATGCCGCCACGGACGCTCCTCGTCCGCTGTGACGCAGAGCGTCACGGGATGCATTCCCACGCGGGAGCGTGGGAACGATCATCTTCAACCAGTTAGAGATCAGCCAGTGTCGAAACCAGAATCGCCTTGATCGTGTGCATGCGGTTTTCCGCTTGCTCGAAGGCGATGCAGGCTGGCGACTCGAACACGTCATCGGTCACTTCGATGCCGTTTTTCAGATGCGGATACTGCTCGGCGATCTGTTTGCCGACCTTGGTGTCGCTGTTGTGGAACGCCGGCAGGCAGTGCATGAATTTAGTACGCGGGTTGCCGGTGGCCTTCATCAGGTCGGCGTTGACCTGATACGGCAGCAGTTGCTGGATACGCTCGGCCCAGGCTTCCACCGGTTCGCCCATCGACACCCAGACATCGGTGTGAATGAAGTCGACGCCCTTGACCGCTTCTTTCGGATCCTCGGTGAGGGTGATGCGTGCGCCGCTTTCCTCGCCGTATTTTTTGCAGCGCGCCACCAGATCGTCCAGCGGCCACAGGGCTTTCGGCGCGCAGATGCGCACGTCCATGCCCAGTTTGGCGCCGATCAGCAGCAGCGAGTTGCCCATGTTGTTGCGCGCGTCGCCCAGGTAGGCGTAGCTGATTTCATGGATCGGCTTGTCGGCGTGCTCACGCATGGTCAGCACGTCGGCGATCATCTGGGTCGGGTGATATTCATCGGTCAGGCCGTTGAACACCGGCACGCCGGCGAACTTGGCCAGCTCCTCGACGATTTCCTGTTTGAAGCCACGGTACTCGATGGCGTCGTACATGCGCCCGAGCACGCGGGCGGTGTCCTTCATGCTTTCCTTGTGGCCGATTTGCGAGGAGTTCGGGTCGATGTAAGTGACGTTGGCGCCTTGGTCATAGGCCGCCACTTCGAAGGCGCAACGGGTACGGGTCGAAGTTTTCTCGAAAATCAGGGCGATGTTGTTGCCCTTCAGGTGTTGTTGCTCGGTGCCGGTGTATTTCGCGCGTTTCAGATCGCGGGACAGGTCGAGCAGGTAACGCAGCTCACGTGGGGTGTGGTGTTCCAGGCTGAGCAGGTTACGGTTGTGAATGTTAAAAGCCATGATGGATCTCCTTGGGTTTCGGTTATCCCCTTGGCCGCGCTCGATAAGTCGCGGCGAAGGCTCAAAGATCAGTAATCGATCGGGTCGCGGATGATCGGGCAGGTCATGCAGTGACCGCCGCCACGGCCCCGGCCGAGTTCGCCGGCGCTGATGGTGATGACCTCCACGCCAGCCTTGCGCAGCAGGGTGTTGGTGTAGGTGTTGCGGTCGTAGCCGATGACCACGCCGGGTTCCATGGCCACCACGTTGTTGCCGTCGTCCCATTGCTCGCGTTCGGCGGCGAAGCTGTTGCCGCCAGTTTCCACCACGCGCAGTTTCGGCAGATTCAGCGCCCCAGCGACGGTGTCGAGGAAGCTGCCTTCTTCGCGGCGGATGTCGATGCCACCCTGTTTGCTTTCGTCAGGGCGCAGGGTGAAGGCGACGATCTGGTTGACCACTTCCGGGAAGATCGTCACCAGGTCGCGGTCGCAGAAGCTGAACACGGTGTCCAGGTGCATTGCTGCGCGGGACTTCGGCAGGCCGGCGACGATGACTTTTTCCACCGCTTTGTTGTTGAACAGGTTCAGCGCCAGTTGGCCGATGGCCTGACGCGATGAACGCTCGCCCATACCGATCAGCACCACACCGTTGCCGATCGGCATGACGTCGCCGCCCTCAAGGGTGGAGTTGCCGTGATCCTTGTCCGGGTCGCCGTACCAGATCTCGAATTCGGCGTTGGTGAACTGCGGATGGAATTTGTAGATGGCGGTGGTCAGCAGGGTTTCCTGACGGCGCGCCGGCCAGTACATCGGGTTCAGCGTCACGCCACCGTAGATCCAGCAGGTAGTGTCGCGGGTGAACTGGGTATTGGGCAGCGGCGGCAGGATGAAGCTGGAGTGGCCGAGGAAGTCGCGGAACATCTGGATGGTCTTGCCACCGAAGCTGTCCGGCAGATCATCGGCCGAGACGCCGCCAATCAGGAATTCGGCGATGTGCCGTGGCTCGAGGCTTTTCAGCCAGGATTTCACTTCGCTGATCAGGCCCAGGCCCACCGAGTCGGCGGTCACCTTGCGCTCAAGAATCCAGTCCAGCGCTTCGGGAATGGCGACGATGTCGGTCAGCAGGTTGTGCATTTCCACCACGTCGATGCCGCGCTCGCGCATCTTGGTGACGAAGTCGAAGTGATCGCGCTTGGCCTGCGCCACCCACAGCACGTCATCGAACAGCAGTTCATCGCAGTTGTTCGGGGTCAGCCGCTGATGGGCCAGACCTGGGGAGCAAACCATGACTTTACGCAGTTTCCCGGCTTCGGAGTGGACGCCGTACTTCACTTTTTCCGTGGTCATTTCTGTGTTCCTCCAGATGACAATTCAATCAGGGGTTACAGCGTCAGGAAGCCATCGTAGAGACCGTAGGCCGCCACCACGGCGCCCACGACCACTGCGGCGAAAATCAGCTTCTCGACGTTGGTGAAAACCGGTTGTTTGAGTTCCAGCTTGGCCTTGGCGAACAGGATCGCGCCGGGCGCGTAGAGCAGGGCCGACAGCAGCAGGTACTTGACCCCGCCGGCGTACAACAACCACACCGCATAGATCAGGGCGATACCGCCGATGATCAGATCCTTGCGCCGCTCGGCGGCAAAGCCTTCGTAGCTCTCGCCGCGCACCGCCAGCAGCAGGGCATAGGCCGCCGACCACAGGTACGGCACCAGAATCATCGAGGTGGCGAGGTAGATCAGTGACAGGTAAGTGCTGGCCGAGAACAGGGTGATGATCAGGAACACCTGCACCATCGCGTTGGTCAGCCACAGGGCGTTGACCGGCACATGGTTGGCGTTTTCCTTGCGCAGAAACTCCGGCATGGTGTGGTCTTTGGCGGCGGCGAACATGATCTCGGCACACAGCAGCACCCACGACAGCAGCGCACCGAGCAGCGAGATGATCAAGCCGACGCTGATCAGCACCGCCCCCCAGTGACCGACCACATGCTCAAGCACGGCGGCCATCGACGGGTTCTGCAGTTTCGCCAGTTCCGGCTGGGTCATGATGCCCAGCGACAGCACGTTCACCAGCACCAGAAACAGCAGCACGGTGATGAAGCCGATCACGGTGGCCTTGCCGACATCCGAGCGTTTCTCGGCGCGGGCAGAGAAGATGCTCGCGCCTTCGATGCCGATGAACACCCAGACGGTGACCAGCATCATGTTGCGCACCTGGTTCATCACACTGCCCAGGTCGGGGTTCTTCACGCCCCAGATGTCGGCGGTGAAGATGTCCAGTCTGAACGCGAAGACTGCGATCAACACGAACAGCAGCAGCGGCACGACCTTGGCGACGGTGGTCACCAGGTTGATGAACGCCGCTTCCTTGATGCCGCGCAACACCAGGAAATGCACGCCCCACAGCAGCAAGGACGCGCCGATCACCGCCGCCGGGGTATTGCCTTCGCCGAAGATCGGAAAGAAATAGCCGAGGGTGCTGAACAGCAGAACGAAGTAACCGACGTTGCCCAGCCAGGCGCTGATCCAGTAGCCCCAGGCCGATGAGAAACCCATGTAGTCGCCGAATCCGGCCTTGGCGTAGGCGTAGACACCGCCGTCCAGGTCAGGCTTGCGATTGGCGAGGGTCTGAAAGACGAAAGCGAGGGTGAGCATGCCGACGGCGGTGATGGCCCAGCCGATCAGCACTGCACCGACGTCGGCGCTGGCGGCCATGTTTTGTGGCAACGAAAATATCCCGCCGCCAATCATTGAACCGACCACCAGTGCAACCAGTGCACCGAGTCTTAGTTTTCCGGGCGCTTCAGACATTTGCATGACTCCATTGCAGGAAAGGAGAGCTCACAGCCTAGTACTGTTGTCTGTTCGAACAGCTGACATGGATCAGTGCATGGTCACATTCCATTGTTAATGAATGACTAGTGCGCCCGTTGCGGGCATAACGCTGTAGCCCCAAAGGCCCATTCCAGAGCCGTTTCGCTGAGGCAGTCAAGAATAGCTATTAATGCTTTCGAACTATGACGCTAGTTGCTTTTCAGCGTTTGGCAAATGTCGGTCATCTTTTCGCGGTGCAGAATTGATTAATCAGGATCAGCGCACAAAACTGTCTTAAACGTGATAAGCGTTATCGTGGTCGGCTATATATAACGGGTGCGAGATTCGGCATTACCTGATAAACGTCATCTACCCTTAGGCTTTTAGTCAGGTGTTGTTACAAATAAACAACAACGACTCTTTCAAGGAGATCTGCATGTCGCAACCGACGCAAAAGCTGCGCCTTGGTGCGTTGATCGCGCTGGTGGTGGGGTCGATGATCGGCGGGGGGATTTTCTCGTTGCCGCAGAACATGGCGGCACGCGCCGATGCAGGGGCGATCCTGATCGGTTGGGGCATTACTGCGATAGGCATGCTGACGCTGGCGTTCGTCTTTCAGACCCTGGCCAATCGCAAGCCGGAGCTGGACTCGGGCGTCTACGCCTACGCTAAGGCCGGGTTTGGCGACTACATGGGCTTTTCGTCGGCGTGGGGTTACTGGATCAGCGCCTGGCTGGGCAACGTCGGCTATTTCGTCTTGCTGTTCAGCACCCTTGGCTATTTCTTCCCGGTGTTCGGTCAGGGCAATACGCCGATCGCAATCGGCTGCGCCTCGGTGCTGTTGTGGGCGGTGCATTTTCTGGTGATGCGCGGGATCAAGGAGGCGGCGCTGATCAACCAGTTGACCACCGTGGCCAAGGTTGTGCCGCTGATCATGTTCATCGTCATCGCTGCCGTCGCGTTCAAGGCTGACATCTTCACCCGCGACATCTGGGGCCGCAGCAACCCGAACTTCGGCGGGGTGATGGATCAGGTGCGCAACATGATGCTGGTCACCGTGTTCGTCTTCATCGGCATCGAAGGCGCCAGCGTCTATTCGGCTCGCGCAGAAAAACGCAGCGACGTCGGCCGCGCCACGGTGATCGGGTTTCTCGGTGTGCTGGCGCTGCTGGTGCTGGTCAACGTGCTGTCGCTGGGGATCATGAGCCAGCCGGAGCTGGCCAATTTGCAGAACCCTTCACTGGCAGCGGTGCTCGAGCACATCGTCGGGCCGTGGGGCGCATTGCTGATCAGCGTCGGGTTGGCGATTTCCCTGCTCGGTGCATTGTTGTCCTGGGCCTTGCTCTGCGCGGAAATCCTCTTCGCCACGGCCAAGGACAAGACCATGCCGGCGTTCCTCAAGAAGGAAAACAACAATCACGTGCCGGTCAACGCGCTGTGGCTGACCAATGTGATGATCCAGATTTTCTTGCTGATCACACTGTTCTCGGCGGGGACTTACACCAGCCTGATCTACCTGGCCTCGTCGATGATTCTGGTGCCGTACCTGTGGTCAGCGGCCTACGCGGTGCTGCTCAGCGGGCGCGGCGAAACCTACGAACACGCGTCGGCCGAGCGCACCAAGGATCTGCTGATCGGCGGCATCGCCCTGGTTTACGCGGTGTGGCTGTTGTATGCCGGTGGGGTGAAGTATCTGCTGCTGTCGGCGCTGCTGTATGCGCCGGGGGTGATTCTGTTTGCCAAGGCCAAGCGTGAACAGGGGCAGCCGGTTTTTACCACGGTGGAGAAAGGGATTTTTGCCTGCGTGGTGATCGGGGCGGGGCTGGCGGCGTATGGGTTGTATAGCGGAGTGTTGTCGTTGTGATCTGAAAAGCAGCCCCTCACCCTAGCCCTCTCCCAGAGGGAGAGGGGACCGACCGAGGTGTCTGGCGCTATACATCGACCTGAGCGATCGAGTCGATTATGGATTCGACGAAAATCTTTCACGTCGGCGTAACTCTCCAATATCCCCCAATCAGTCCCCTCTCCCTCTGGGAGAGGGCTAGGGTGAGGGGCTTCTCATGGCCAACGCGGAGGATGCGAGCCCAACTCCGTCGCCGGCCAATTCCACCGCATCGCCGTCCCGCTGATCTGCAGCGGCACGCGCAACCTCCGCGCCGGCCCCCACGCGGTGTGTTCAATCGCCGGATCCTGATCCAGTGCGTCTTCAGCCCGCAGCGGGTCATGCGTTCCCGGCCCATGCTCAAGCAACAGCTTCGCCGTCCGTGCCAGCGACAACCGCGCCGAACCCCCGCGACCGCTGGCCAGTCGTTCAGTCAGTAACCTGAGCGCACTCGCCGCCAGCAGATACCCGGTCGCATGATCCAGTGCCTGCACCGGCAGTGGCGTCGGTTTATCGCTGTGCCTCCAATGCTGCCCGGCCTCGGCAATGCCGCTGCTCATCTGCACCAGGCTGTCGAAGCCCCGGCGGTTCTGCCAGGGGCCGCTCCAGCCGTAGGCATTGAGGCAGACGTCGATCAGCCCCGGTGCCAGTTGCCTTCGGCGTTCAATACCAAACCCCAGATGTTCCAGCGCATCGGCGCGATAGCCGTGGAGCAAGATGTCGGCGTCTTGCAATAAACCTTCGAACACTGCGCGATCCGCTGGCACTTGCAGATCCAGCCGCGCGCAGCGTTTGCCCACGGTCATTTCCGGGACCACGCCGGGTTCGTTCCAGCTCGGTGGATCGATCCGCAAGACGTTGGCGCCCAGCCCGGCGAGAAAGCGGCTAGCGGTGGGGCCGGCGAGGACGCGGGTCAGGTCGAGCACCTTGATCCCGGCCAGCGGTCGTGCGATCGAGCCTTGCCATGGGCTGCGGTTCTCGTCCGTCTGCTCGATGAACTGCACCAGCGCTTCGGCATTCACCGCCAGCCCTTGCGGATGCTGCTGCCACTGCGCCCAACTGCGCATTTCGGCGGCGCAGCCCTTGGCATCGACCACCGCCTGCTCAAGCTCTGCGCTCGTCCACTGTGCGACTTTCGCCGCCATTGCGGCACGATCGGCGCAGGCACCGAGCACGCGTTCAGCGGCGGCGCGGTGGTGCGGGGCGTTGGTGTGCAGACGGATCCAGTCGTCCCGGGTCGCATAGTCGCCGGCGACGGGATCCCACAGCGGCGGCACCTGCCAGCCGATCGGGCGCAGCGAGGTGGAGAACCACAACGAGGCCAGACGGCGGTCGACTGCAACCGCAGGCAAGTGCCCGGCTTGCTGGTGAAGCAATTCGCTGAGCGCTTGCCCGGCAGCGGCGATGCTGGCGCAGGCCAGTTCGGTCACGGCGAACGCCGAGGGCAACGCGCCGTCACCGTTGAAGGGGATCGGCGTGTGGGGCAGGCCGAGTGCGGTTTGGATGGACGTGAGCAGATCAGTCATCGAAGGCCCTCCGGAACGAGAGGGCGATGATAGTGCAAAACATAACCGGGCTGGATTGAGGATCGTTCCCATGCTCCGCGTGGGAATGCCGCCCGGGACGCTCTGCGTCCCAATCGAAAGCTGGACCGCGGAGCGTCCCTTGATGCATTCCCACGCGGAGCGTGGGAACGATCAGATAGGTGGGGTGGCGATCAGACACGAAACTGATCCATCAACTTCATCTGCTGGCTCGCCAGGCTGTTGAGCTGGCTGCTGATCGCTGCCGATTCGGTGGCCTGTTCGGTCAGGGTTTCGGTCACGGTGCGGATCGCCGAGACGTTGCGGTTGACCTCTTCGGCCACTGCGCTTTGTTCTTCGGCGGCACTGGCGATCTGCAGGTTCATGTCGCTGATCACCGTCACCGCGTCGCTGATCTTGCCCAGCGCATCAACGGCCTGACGAATCTGCCCGGCGTTGTTGTGCGCCTGGGTCTGGCTCGAGTGCATGGTCGCGACCACGCCACGGGTGCCGGTCTGGATGCGCTCGATAACGATGCGAATTTCTTCCACCGAATCCTGCGTGCGCTTGGCCAGGTTGCGCACCTCATCGGCGACCACGGCAAAACCGCGACCGCTTTCGCCGGCGCGGGCGGCTTCGATAGCAGCGTTGAGGGCCAGCAGATTGGTCTGTTCGGCGATGCTGCGGATCACTTCCAGCACCGAGCCGATCTGCTCGCTGTTGACCGCCAGCGCTTCGACTTCGGTCACCGCTTTGCTGACTTCATCGGCCAGCTGATTGATGTCGCGGGTGCTGCGCTCGATGATCGCCATGCCGTCCTTCGCCGACTGATCGGCACCCTTGGCCGCGTTGGCTGCGTTCGAGGCACTGTTGGCGACGTCGTGGGCAGTGGCGCTCATTTCGTTGGAGGCGGTGGCGACCTGATCGATCTCGCGGAATTGCACCTGCATGCCTTCGCTGGTCTGGCGGGCAATTTCCGATGACTGATCAGCCGTGCCACGTGCTTCGGTGATGCTCTGTTTGATCTGCGCGATGGTCGGCTGAAGCTTGTCGAGGAAGCGGTTGAACCAGTTCACCAGTTCGCCCAGCTCGTCTTTCTTGCTGTAGTTCAGGCGCTGGGTCAGATCGCCTTCGCCGCTGGCGATGTTCTTCAGCATCTCAGCAACGCTGTTGATCGGACGGGTGACGCCGGAGGCGGTGAGCCAGATCAGCAGCAGGCCGACCAGACCGGCCACGCCCGCCACCAGCAGGGCAGTAATCACGCCGGTTTGTTGTGCGTCATCCAGTACCGCTTGCAGCTTCACCGAATCGGCCAGCAGCACGTGCTCGGGCAGGTCGATGACCACGCCCCAGGCGTGCGAATTGCCGATCGGGTCGACCGGGTAAACCGCGCGAATCAGCTCGCCCTGTTCGAGGATTTTCGCCGTACCGCTGCCGACCAGTTGCAATACATCCTTGCCATCGGCGCCGAGGGTGTCGCCGATTTTTTTGCCGACCCGCGTCGCGTCAGCACTGTCGGCCGCCAGCACACCGCTGCCGGAGACGATCAGCATGTGCCCGGCGTTGTTGAACAGGCTGCGCTGCGAGTCGACGGCGGCGGCTTGCAGGGCGTCGAGCGCGATGTCGACACCGACCACGCCGATCGCTTTGCCATCCACCAGCAGCGGCACGGAAATGGTCGTCATGAGCATTTCCTTGCCACCGACGGTGTCGGCATACGGGTCGAGCAGGCAGGTGCGTTTGTTGTCGCGAGGGCAGGTGTACCAACTGTTGTACGGCGTGCCGCTGACGCTGAGGGTGATTTTGGTCAGGTCGTCTTCGACCATGATTGTATTCAGCGCGGCGCCGGCGGCACGGCTCCAGTACGAGGCGAAGCGCCCGGCTTCGTTGGACTGCCGCGCGGCATCGTTGGCGAATTCGCTGTCCTTGCCGTCGAGGCCGTTGGGTTCGAAGGCCAACCAGATACCGAGGACTTTATCGTTGCGCTCGAAAGCGGTTTTCAGATTCTGGTTCAACTCTTCCCGAACAGCGCCGGCTTCGAGCGAACGCTTGGCCGCCATCGTCCGCAGATCCTTGATCTGATCGGCGAGGGCGGTGACCACCAGCAGGCTTTCACCAAAGGTTTTCTGCACCCGCACCGCTTGCTCGGCGGCCTTGGCCTGCAACAGGTTCTGCACGCTGGCGGTGAGCAACTGGTTGCTGGATTGACTGACCAGCGCGTCGTTCTGGTTGGTCTGGTAGATGTTCATGCTGACAATCAGTGCCACCACTCCGAGCAGGCACAGGCCGGAGAGCAGGACGATTTTCAGGCGAATGGAAAGAGAGTCGAACATGGGGCGATCTCGCGAATGGAATAAACAGGTGGCTGGGCCTGAAGCCCGGTTTGCCAAATCCATTCAGCGCCATTCAATCCTCATCGGCGTTAAGCGAAACGGCATGAGGCGCTTGCCGACGGACGGTCGCTGCTAAACGTTTGCGCAGGGGAAAGTGCTGAAAAGGCTTTAATTACAGGGATGTTTCACTACCGCGACGGGCGTCTCCGGACGCGACCAGATCCACAGGTTGCCCATGGCCATGCCGGCAATCGCGAGATAGATCGGCCAGCCGTGATCGAGCATCACCAGCATCAACGTCGCACACAGCAGCATGCTGACGGTGGCACTGAGCTTGGCCTTGCGCGCGATGATCCTGCCGTTGCGCCAGTTACTGAGGATCGGCCCGAACAGGCGGTGATTTTCCAGCCAGGCACTCAAGCGCGGCGAACTGCGGGTCGCGGCCCACGCGGCAAGGAGGATGAACTCGGTGGTCGGCAGGCCGGGCACGACGATGGCGATCAGGCCAATGCCGAGGCTGACATAGGCCAGCAGGCCGAACAGCAGACGGGCGAGTTTTGATGGGGCGGGTGCGGGCATGGGCTCAGCGGCGGCTTCTGAAGCGGAACGGGGATCTTACAGATTTGTGGTGAGCTCTGTGGGAGCGAGCCTGCTCGCGAAAGCGGTTGATCAGGCACATTGATGTTGAATGTGCTGCCG
>NZ_JASCPT010000110.1:0-17568 GCF_029959775.1 Pseudomonas sp. PS01270
GGCTCGCTCCCACAGGGAAATGCATTCCAACCGTGGGAGCGAGCCTGCTCGCGAAGGCGGTCTAAAGGTTACGAGTATCTCAGCGCATGCGCCGGTTCGATCTTCGCCGCCCGCCACGCCGGATACACCGTCGCCAGGAAGCTCAGAATGAACCCCGCCGAGCAGATCAACAGCACATCGCCGCCCTGGAGTTCCGAGGGCAGGTTGCTGACGAAATACACGTCCGAACTGAAGATATGCTGGCCGGTCACGCGCTCGACCCAGCCGACCAATTCACTGACATTGAGCGCCGCAATCACGCCCAGCACGCCGCCAATGATGGTGCCGACAATGCCGATCACCGTGCCCTGCACCATGAAGATCGCCATGATCTGCCGGGGCGTGGCGCCGATGGTGCGCAGGATGGCGATGTCGGCGCCCTTGTCGTTCACCACCATGATCAGCGTCGCGATGATGTTGAACGCCGCCACCGCGACGATCATCAGCAACAGCAGGCCGATCATGGTTTTTTCCATCTTCATCGCGCTGAACAGGCTGCCCTGGGTGTGAGTCCAGTCGTCTGCCTTGAAGTCAGCGCCGAGGCCACTGGCAATGTCCGCAGACACCTTCGGCGCGGCGTACAGATCCTTGACCGCCAGCCGCACGCTCTGCACCTGATTCGGTTGCCAGTGCTGCATGGTCGCGGCATCGGCGACATGAATCAGGCCCATCGAACCGTCCAGCTCGGCGCCGACCTTGAACACGCCCACCACATTCAGGCGCTGCATGCGCGGGGTGATACCGCCCGGCGCGGTGCTGACTTCCGGGACGATCAGAGTGATCTTGTCGCCGACATTGAGGCGGAAACGCCGCGCGGTGATTTCACCGATCACCACACCGAATTCGCCCGGCTTCAAGGCATCGAGACGCCCCTGGACGATGTGCTGGGCAACGATCGACACCTTGCCTTCCTGGGCCGGATCAACGCCGCTGATCTGAATCGGCTGCATCGAACCCTTGTAGGACAGCATGCCTTCCATTTCGGTGAACGGCACGGCGGCCGTCACTTCGGGATTTTTCATCGCGGCGGCGGCCACCGGCTGCCAGTCATCGATCGGCTTGACGCCAACGATAGTGGCATGGGGCACCATGCCGAGGATGCGCGAGCTCATTTCGCGCTGAAAGCCGTTCATCACCGACAGCACCACGATCATCGCCAGCACGCCGAGGGCGAGGCCGATCATCGAGGTCATCGAAATGAACGAAACAAAGCGATTGCGGCGCTTGGCGCGGGTATAGCGCGTGCCGATAAAGATCGATAACGGTCTGAACATTCGCTGGGGCACCGTATAGAAATAAAAGACCCGGCGCCGTTACGGGCGCCGGGTTTCAGCCAGTCAGATGGGAGTGAGGCAGCCTTCCTGCAGCTGCAGAACGCGATCCATCTGGCGAGCCAGGTTCATGTCGTGCGTCACCACCAGGAACGCCGTGCGCATCGAAGTGCTCAGCTCCAGCATCAGATCCTGAATGCCTTCGGCGGTGTGCAGGTCAAGGTTGCCGGTTGGCTCATCGAGCATCACCAGCCCCGGGTTGTTCACCAGGGCACGGGCGATGGCCACGCGCTGACGCTCGCCGCCGGACAGTTCCGCCGGTTTGTGTTCCAGACGATGGCCCAGACCGACGCGCTCCAGCAATGCCGTGGCACGCTGACGCGCCTCCGGGATGGCGGTCTTGCCGATCAACAGCGGCATGCAGACGTTTTCCAGCGCGGTGAATTCCGGCAGCAAATGGTGAAACTGATAAACGAAACCAAGCGCGCGATTGCGCAGCAGGCCACGCTTTTTCTCGCTTAATGCCGACAGTTCTTCACCGTCGAGCCAGACGCTGCCCTTGCTTGGCGTATCGAGACCGCCGAGCAGGTTGAGCAAAGTACTCTTGCCGGAACCGGATTTACCCACGATCGCTACACGCTCGCCCGGGTGCAACTCCAGTTGCAGGCCGGCCAGCACTTGTACCGACTCTGGACCCTCCTCGTAGGATTTGCCCAGGTTACGGCAGCTCAGAATTGCTTGTTCACTCATGCCCGACTCACTCATAACGTAACGCCTCCGCCGGCTGGGTGCGCGCGGCACGCCAGGCGGGATACAGGGTGGCGAGGAAACTCAGGACCAACGCAGCGGCGCAGACCATGACGACGTCCTGGCTCTGGACCTGCGAAGGAAGATAATCAATGAAATACACGTCAGCATTAAGGAACTTGTGGCCGATCAGCCCTTCAAGCGCCGAAATGGCCGCACTGACATTCAGTGCCGCGAGGATCCCGACCACCGCGCCAATCGCCGTGCCGACCACGCCGATCACTGTGCCCTGAACCATGAACGTGCGCATGATCGTGCCCGGAGTGGCGCCAAGGGTGCGCAGAATGGCGATGTCGCCCTTCTTGTCGTTCACCACCATCACCAGCGTGGAAATGATGTTGAACGCGGCGACGGCGACGATCAGCAGCAACAGCAGCCCGATCATGGCTTTTTCCATGCGGATCGCTTGATACAGGTTGCCGTGGGTGCGGGTCCAGTCGCGGGCGTAGTAACGATCTTCGCCGAGCTGCTGGGCAATGTTCCACGCCTCGCGCGGGGCCTGGAACAGGTCGTCGAACTTCAGACGCAGGCCCTGCACCTGATCGGCTTTCCAGCGGTGCATTTTCGCCAGATCCTGCAGATTGGTCACGCCGAGGTAGCCGTCGAGCTCACCGGCGCCGACATGGAAAATCCCGACCACGGTGAAGCGCTTCATGCGCGGGAACATGCCGGCCGGGGTCACGCTGACCTCGGGCGCAACGAAAGTGACCTTGTCGCCAATGCCGACGCCGAGCTTGGTGGCGGCCTTGTCGCCGATGACGATGCCGAAGCTGCCGGGCGTCAGGTCGTCGAGTTTGCCCTGCTTCATGAAGTTGTCGATGATCGACACATTGCGCTCGAGCGCAGGATCAATGGCATTGAGCAACACCTTGGAAACCTGACCGTTGTTGGTCAGCAGGCCCTGCATCTGGGTGAACGGCGCCACCGCCGTCACCTGCCGGTTCTGCTTGACCTTGTCGGCCAGGCTTTGCCAGTCATTGATCGGCTCGCCGGTCTCGAGAGTAGCGTGGGGCACCATGCCCAGCACGCGGGTGCGCATCTCATGGTCGAAGCCGTTCATCACCGACAGCACGACGATCATCACGACCACGCCAAGGGCGAGCCCGATCATCGAAGTCAGGGAAATGAATGACACAAAATGATTGCGACGCTTTGCACGGGTATAACGCGTGCCGATAAATACGAAGAGAGGTCTGAACATGTCGGGGCTTGTTCGGAGGGAAAAGGAACGTCCTTGTGGCGGGGGTCGAAAACCAGCTTTACACTCAGACCACCGCCGCTACCATGGGTTCGCCATGTCGACATTAGATGAAGAAGATCGCCGCGAATACTACCGTATCGAGGACACGATCGCACTGGAAATTCGGCCCCTGTCCGCTCCCGAAGCCGCAGGTCAGGAAGTGTTGCAGGATGCTTCCCCACTCTTCAACCTGCTCAGCGAACTGCACCTGAGCGAATTCGAGTCGCAGCACCTGTTGCGGCAGATCAGCGAGCGCGACCGCGCCATCGCCGCGTTTCTCAAATCGCAGAACAAACGCATCGACCTGCTCAGCCAGGTGATCGCCCTGACCGTGCTCGGCCACATCGGCGAGCCGCAGCCGGTGATCATCTCCGAGGGCGGGATCGACTTTCAGTACCCGACCCCGATTGCCACCGGCGCACACCTGTCGGTGAAACTGGTACTGATGCCGCAGGCGCTTGGCCTGCTGCTGCGTGCCCGGGTCACCCATTGCGATCCCAAGGGCGATGGCTATGACGTCGGCACCGAGTTCGAGCGTCCGACCGATGCCCAGCGCCAATTGCTCGCGCGCTACATCTTGCAAAAGCAGGCTCAGGAACGCCGTCTGGCCCGCGAACAGAACGAATCTGGCATTTAACTTAAGGAAGCACCGTGACCCTCATCTACGGCCACCGCGGCGCCAAGGGCGAAGCACCGGAAAACACCCTGAGCAGCTTTCAGGAATGCCTCAAGCACGGCGTGCGTCGCTGCGAACTGGATCTGCACCTGTCCAAGGACGGCGAGCTGATGGTCATCCATGACCCGACGCTCAAACGCACCACCGACCGTCGCGGCAAAGTCGTCGAGCACACCGCCGCCGAACTGGTGACCTACGACGCGCGTAAGGGCGGCCCGGGCTGGATCAAGCCGTGCCCGATTCCGACGCTGGAAGAGTTGTTCGAGCAATGTGATTTCGAGCACTGGCAGCTGGAAGTCAAAAGCGCATCACGCACCCGCGCGGCGACTACCGTGCTGGCGATTCGGGAAATGGCTCAGCGCCACGGCCTGCTCGACAAGGTGACGATCACTTCGAGTTCGCGGGAAGTCTTGAAGGCAGCGCTGGATCTGGTACCCGACGTATCCCGTGGCCTGGTGGCCGAATACGCCTGGCTCGATCCGCTGAAAGTCGCGGCGAGCTACGGCTGCGAGATTCTCGCATTGAACTGGACGCTGTGTACGCCGGAACGCCTGCAGAAGGCGCAGCGTCAGGGCCTGCATGTGTCGGTGTGGACCGTCAACGAGCCTGCACTGATGCGCAGACTCGCCGACTTCGGCGTTGACAGCCTGATTACAGACTTTCCCGGTTTGGCCACTGCCACCCTTGAGAATTGCTGAAATCGGTCTCCCCGGCCGGCTCAGGCCACCGGCCGGAGCCCGTCAAAAAAGCCGGTTGAGGCCGTCGTACGCCGCGACCCGATAGGCTTCGGCCATGGTCGGGTAGTTGAACGTGGTGTTGACGAAATACTTCAGGGTGTTCAGCTCGCCCGGCTGGTTCATGATCGCCTGACCGATGTGAACGATCTCCGACGCCTGATAACCGAAGCAGTGCACGCCGAGCACTTCCAGCGTTTCGCGGTGGAAGAGGATCTTGAGCATGCCTTGCGGCTCACCGGCAATCTGCGCCCGCGCCATGCTCTTGAAGAAGGCCTTGCCGACTTCGTACGGCACTTTCGCCTGGGTCAGCTCCTGCTCGTTCTTGCCGATCGAGCTGATCTCCGGAATGGTGTAGATGCCGGTCGGCACGTCATTGACGAAGCGCCAGCTGCCATTGTCGACGATGCTGCCAGCAGCCGAACGGCCCTGGTCGTGGGCGGCACTGGCCAGGCTTGGCCAGCCGATCACGTCACCGGCGCCGTAGATGTTTTCCACGCAGGTGCGGTAGTTCTGGTCAACTTCGATCTGGCCACGGCTGTTGACCTTGACCCCGATGTTTTCCAGACCCAGCGTGTCGGTGTTGCCGGTACGGCCGTTGCACCAGAGCAAGGCGTCGGCCTTGATCTTCTTGCCGGATTTCAGGTGCAGGATCACGCCGTTGTCCACGCCTTCGACGCGGTCGTACTCTTCGTTGTGGCGCACGGTGATGTTGTTGTTGCTGAAGTGGTAGCTCAACGCCTGGGAAATTTCCGAGTCGAGGAAGCTCAGCAACTGGCCACGGTTGTCGACCAGCTCGACCAGCACACCCAGACCACTGAAGATCGATGCGTATTCGCAACCGATCACACCAGCGCCGTAAACGATCAGTTTGCGCGGGGTGTGGCCGAGGCTGAGGATGGTGTCGCTATCGTAGATACGCGGGTGGTGGAAATCGATGTCCGCCGGGCGATACGGGCGCGAACCGGTGGCGATGATGATGTGCTTGGCCACCAGCTTCTCGACCACGCCGTTGCCGCAGACCACTTCGATGGTTTGCTCGTCGGCGAAGCTGCCGGTGCCGAAGAACACGTCGACGCGGTTACGGGCGTAGTAGCCGGTGCGCGATGCGACTTGTTTGGAAATGACTTTTTCGGCGCTTTTCAACACGTCCGGGAAGGAGAACCAGCGTGGCTCGCCGATCGCGCGGAACATCGGGTTGGTGTTGAACTGCATGATCTGCCGCACCGAGTGACGCAGTGCCTTGGACGGGATGGTGCCGAGGTGGGTGCAGTTGCCGCCGACCTGGCGACGGCTGTCGACCATCGCGACCTTGCGCCCCGCTTTGGCGGCGTTCATTGCCGCGCCTTCTCCCGCCGGGCCGGAACCCAGTACCACCACGTCGTAGTTGTAGACAGCCATGCGTACTCCTCAGAACAGGCCGCGGTGCCAGCAGCACCGGCGGCTAAATCACGCCGAACGGCGGCGCGAAGGAACAATTGGGGGCCAGTGAAGAACCCGGACACAGTCTATAGAAGCGTCAACGCCGCGCACATTAACCCTTGGTCGCGTCGTAGGCTACTTTTGCCTGCACTACAACGCCAGCTTTCGTCTTGTCTTCGGTCAGTTTTTTTCGCCGACAAGCTGCGCAAATGCCTGACTGCTGCGGGTGACGAAACCTGTATCGGCACGCAGGACAAAGAATGCAGCAATGTCATGCTTTTGGGCATAGTCCCGCGCCCTTTCCGGCCCGAGAATCAGCAACAGCGTCGATAGTCCATCGGCCATCAGCGCTGAAGGATGAATCACCGTGACTGACGCCAGGTCGTGTAGGACCGGTCGCCCGCTGCGTGCATCGAAGGTGTGGGAATAACGCCGACCGTCCTGCAGAAAATAATGGCGGTAGTCACCGGAGGTGGACACGCCGTAGCCATCGACATCGATAATCCGCTCGGCCACTTGCTGGTCATCGCGAGGCTCTTCGAGAGCGATGCGCCACGCTGAACCATCCGGCTTCTTGCCCCGGGCTTTGAGTTCGCCCGTGGCTTCGACCAGATAATTGTCGATGCCCATGCCCTGCAATCTGGCGGTGATGGCATCCACGGCGTAACCGGCGGCAATGCTGTTGAAGTCGACTTCGACGGCGACGTCCTTGCACAACCGTTCGCCGTCGATGTGCAGATGCTGATGGCCGACCCGCTGCATGACCTCGACCACAGCGGCCGCATCAGGGATCTTTTCCTCGCGTCCTTGCGGGCCGAATCCCCAGAGGTCCAGCAGCGGTTCCACGGTCAGGTCGTAGGAGCCATCGCTTTGCGTTGAAAGCTGTTCGCCGATGCGGACCAATTCGAGCACCGCTGCCGGCATGGCTTGGCAGCTATCGGCGGGCAAGGCGTTGAAACGTTCGATGGCGGAGTCACTTCGGTAAGTCGACAGCTGTTGATCGACTTCACCGAGGATGGCCTGCACTTCGCCGCGCACCCGCGCAGGATCGGCGCCCCCGGCGTGGCGCACGTACTTGACCGACCAGGTGCTGCCCATGGTCGAGCCACCGACCTGTTCCAGGGAATCGCCGGTGCCGCAGCCGACCGAAGCCGCCGCCAAGACCACAAGCCCCCACCAGCGTCCAGTTAACAATTCTTCATCTCCCCGCAAAACCACGGCGGCCATTATGAACTACAAGCGCCCGCTCGCTTCCCCATGGCTGCAACGCCTTTATACAAAATTGAACAGTGAGTACCTCCCATGTCCTCCACCACGGGCAAAGGCAAAGCGATCTTTCGCGTTGTCAGCGGCAACTTCCTCGAAATGTTCGACTTCATGGTCTACGGCTTCTATGCCACGGCCATCGCCAAAACCTTCTTCCCCACCGACAGCGCGTTCGCTTCGCTGATGCTGTCGCTGGCGACCTTCGGTGCCGGATTCCTGATGCGCCCGCTCGGGGCGATTTTCCTCGGTGCCTATATCGACCGTCACGGACGGCGCAAAGGGCTGATCATCACTTTAGCGATGATGGCCGCCGGTACAGTGCTGATTGCCTGCGTGCCCGGCTACGCGACGCTCGGTGTCGCCGCGCCGCTGCTGGTGTTGTTCGGCCGTTTGCTGCAAGGCTTCTCGGCGGGCGTGGAACTGGGCGGCGTGTCGGTGTATCTGGCGGAAATCTCTACGCCGGGACGCAAAGGCTTTTTCGTCAGTTGGCAGTCGGCCAGCCAACAGGCTGCAGTAGTCTTTGCCGGTCTGCTCGGCGTCGGTCTCAACCACTGGCTGAGTCCGGAGCAAATGGGCGAATGGGGCTGGCGTGTGCCGTTCCTGATCGGCTGCATGATCGTGCCGGTGATTTTTTTCATCCGTCGCTCGCTGGAAGAAACTCCGGAATTCCAGGCGCGAACCCACCGCCCTACCCTCGGCGAAATCGTCCGCTCGATCGGGCAGAACTTCGGCATCGTCATTGCCGGCATGGCGCTGGTGGTGATGACCACGGTTTCGTTCTACCTGATCACTGCCTACACGCCGACATTTGGCAAGGCTGAGCTGCATCTGTCTGATCTGGATGCGCTATTGGTGACCGTATGCATCGGCTTGTCGAACTTCTTCTGGCTACCGGTGATGGGCGCGGTATCCGACAAGATCGGCCGTAAACCCTTGCTGTTGGCAGCGACGATTCTGGCGATCCTCACTGCGTATCCGGCATTGTCATGGCTAGTGGCGAACCCGAGCTTCAGCCATTTGCTGATTGTCGAACTGTGGCTGTCGTTCCTTTATGGCTCGTACAACGGCGCAATGGTGGTGGCACTGACCGAGATCATGCCGGTGGAAGTGCGCACGACCGGTTTCTCGCTGGCCTACAGCCTGGCGACGGCGACGTTCGGCGGCTTTACCCCGGCGGCGTGTACCTACCTGATCCACGTGCTGGACAACAAGGCAGCACCGGGCATCTGGCTCAGCGGCGCGGCGGTGTTGGGGTTGATTGCGACGTTGGTATTGTTCCGTGGCAACCGGCATGAGTTGCGCACGGCGCAGGCTGCTGTGGTTGGCGGCGCCAGCTAGATCTCACCCGCCAGCGCGATCGTTGCCACGCAGAGCGTGGGAACGATCACTCCACAAACAAAAACGCCCCGACAAAATGCCGGGGCGTTTTCATTCAAGCCTGAGGCTTAGCGCGGGAACGCTGGCGGATTCACATCAGCCATGTCTTCCATTACGCGAACCACCTGGCAGCTGTAGCCGAACTCGTTGTCGTACCAGACGTACAGAACGACGCGGTTGTCCTGCACGATGGTCGCTTCAGCATCGACCACACCGGCGTGACGCGAGCCGACGAAGTCGGTCGACACCACTTCCTGCGAATTGACGAAGTCGATCTGCTTGTGCAGCTCGGAGTGCAGCGCCATGTAGCGCAGGTACTCGTTCATCTCTTCACGGGTGGCGGCTTTCTCAAGGTTGAGGTTGAGAATAGCCATCGACACGTTTGGCGTCGGCACACGGATCGCGTTACCGGTCAGCTTGCCGGCCAGCTCAGGCAGAGCCTTGGCAGCAGCGGTAGCGGCACCGGTCTCGGTGATTACCATGTTCAGCGCGGCGCTGCGGCCACGGCGATCGCCCTTGTGGAAGTTGTCGATCAGGTTCTGGTCGTTGGTGTACGAGTGAACGGTTTCGACGTGACCGTTGATGATGCCGAACTTGTCGTTGACCGCTTTGAGCACCGGCACGATGGCGTTGGTGGTGCAGGAAGCAGCCGAGACGATCTTGTCGTCAGCGGTGATTTCACCGTGGTTGATGCCGTGAACGATGTTCTTCAGCTTGCCCTTGCCAGGCGCGGTCAGAACAACGCGGTCGATACCCGGGCAGGCCAGGTGCTGACCCAGGCCATCGGCGTCACGCCAGACACCGGTGTTGTCCACCAGCAGCGCGTCTTTGATGCCGTACTGGGTGTAATCCACCTCGGTCGGGTTCTTCGCGTAGATCACCTGGATCAGGTTACCGTTGGCGGTGATGGTGTTGTTTTCTTCATCGATGGTAATGGTGCCGTTGAACGAACCGTGTACCGAATCGCGACGCAGCAGGCTGGCGCGTTTGGTCAGGTCGTTCTCGGCGCCTTTGCGCACGACGATGGCGCGCAGACGCAGGCCGTCGCCACCACCGGTTTTCTCGATCAGGATGCGCGCCAGCAGACGGCCGATACGACCGAAACCGTAAAGAACAACGTCGGTGCCTTTACGGGCCGAGGCGTTCTGCTGGCCAACCACGTCAGCCATCTCTTCACGCACGAACTGCTCGGCGCTGCGGCCGTTGCCTTCATTGCGGAATTTGAACGCCAGCTTGCCCAGATCCACCGACGCCGCGCCGAGCTTGAGCTCGCTCATGGCCTTGAGCAGTGGGAATGTTTCGTGGACGGAGAGTTCGCTGTCGTCCGAAGAACGGTGGCGAGCAAAGCGGTGAGCTTTGAGAATCGCGATGACAGACTGGTTGATCAGGCTGCGGCCATAGATCGAGCTAACCACGTTGTTATTGCGGTAGAGCTGACCGATAAGCGGGATCATCGCTTCTGCGAGTGCTTCACGGTCGATCCATTCACCAAGACACTGGTCGGGCTTCTGAGTCACGGTAACCTTCCACATGTAGGGGCAGAAAAAAGGGGCTACATTATGCCGCCGACAAGCCCTTTCAGCAATGCGCGCTTGTCGCGCAATCGGTAACAAAATCCCGTTCAAAAAATTTACGCCTTTCTCTAGCCCAGTAAAACCGGGGCTTTCAGCGCAGTCAATTTTTCGACGACTGTTAGACGATGTCTGTAACTCTCCGTAACACTACCCCGTTTCGGCACTACATAATCATGAAAAAAGTGCTCGTTTTTATGGTTACCACTACATTTCGTCCAAACCGTGAAGATAGACGCAGTCTGCAACTGACAGGCGGCACCGGAGGCCGCTACAATTACCGACTTTGTCGCAACGCCTGGAGCTCAACCTTCCGTGCCTGTTCTGCGTCTACCGCTACTCCCTGCCGAAGCAGGTAAACAGCACTGGGGCAATCTGCCCGGTGCCGCCCTCAGCCTGGCGATTGCCGAGGCTGCCAGCGCTGCCAAGCGCTTTACCCTGCTGCTGACCGCCGACAGCCAAAGCGCCGAACGGCTGGAACAGGAGCTGAGTTTCTTCGCCCCGGATTTGCCCGTACTGCATTTCCCCGACTGGGAAACCCTGCCCTACGACCTGTTCTCGCCGCACCAGGACATCATCTCCCAGCGCATCGCCAGCCTTTACCGCCTGCCGGAACTGGCCCACGGCGTGCTGGTGGTACCGATCACCACCGCCCTGCATCGCTTGGCGCCGACCAAGTTCCTCCTCGGCAGCAGCCTGGTGCTGGACATCGGCCAGAAGCTCGACGTCGAACAGATGCGCGCGCGGCTCGAAGCCAGCGGCTATCGCTATGTCGACACGGTGTACGAGCACGGCGAGTTCACCGTACGCGGCGCGCTGATCGACCTGTTCCCGATGGGCAGCAAACTGCCGTATCGCATCGACCTGTTCGATGACGAAATCGAAACCCTGCGCACGTTCGATCCGGAAACCCAGCGTTCGATCGACAAGGTCGAGTCGGTCAAGCTGCTGCCGGCCCGCGAGTTTCCGTTACAGAAAGACGCAGTCACCCGCTTCAAGGCGCGTTTCCGTGAGCGCTTTGACGTCGATTTTCGCCGCTGCCCGATCTTTCAGGATTTGAGCAGCGGCATCACCCCGGCCGGTATCGAGTACTACCTGCCGCTGTTCTTCGACGAAACCTCGACGCTGTTCGACTACCTGCCCCAGGACACTCAGGTGTTCTCGCTGCCGGGCATCGAGCAGGCGGCGGAGAACTTCTGGAACGACGTGCGCAATCGTTATGAAGAACGCCGCGTCGATCCTTCGCGTCCTTTATTGCCACCGGCCGAACTGTTCCTGCCGGTAGAGGATTGCTTCGCGCGCCTGAAGAATTGGCCACGCGTCGTTGCCAGTCAGCAGGACGTTGAAAGCGGCGTCGGCCGTGAGCGCTTCCCGGCCCATGCGCTGCCGGACCTGGCCATCGAAGCCAAGGCCACGCAGCCACTGGCGGCGCTGGCCGGCTTCCTCGAAGAGTTCCCCGGTCGCGTGCTGTTCACCGCCGAATCGGCGGGTCGTCGCGAAGTCCTGCTGGAACTGTTGGAACGCCTGAAGTTGCGGCCGAAAACCGTCGACAGCTGGCCGGACTTCGTTGCCAGCAAGGATCGTCTGGCGATCACCATCGCCCCGCTCGACGAAGGTCTGCTGCTCGACGACCCGGCGCTGGCGCTGGTGGCGGAAAGTCCGCTGTTCGGCCAACGGGTCATGCAACGTCGCCGCCGCGAGAAGCGCAGCGATGTCAGCAACGATGCGGTGATCAAGAACCTCACCGAACTGCGCGAAGGCGCGCCGGTGGTGCATATTGACCATGGTGTCGGCCGCTACCTGGGCCTGACGATTCTGGAAATCGACAATCAGGCCGCCGAATTCCTCACCCTCGAATACGCCGAGAACGCCAAGCTTTACGTACCGGTAGCCAACCTGCACCTGATCGCACGTTACACCGGCAGCGACGATTCGCTCGCGCCGCTGCACCGCCTCGGCTCGGAAACCTGGCAGAAAGCCAAGCGCAAGGCCGCCGAGCAGGTACGTGACGTCGCCGCCGAATTGCTCGACATTTACGCCCGTCGCGCCGCCCGCGAAGGTTATGCCTTCGCCGACCCGAAGGCCGATTACGCCACCTTCAGCGCCGGTTTCCCGTTCGAAGAAACACCCGATCAGCAAGCGACCATCGAGGCGGTACGCGAAGACATGCTCGCGCCGAAACCGATGGATCGCCTGGTCTGCGGCGACGTCGGCTTCGGCAAGACCGAAGTGGCCATGCGCGCCGCGTTCATTGCCGTGCACGGCGGGCGTCAGGTGGCGATTCTGGTGCCGACCACCCTGCTCGCCCAGCAGCACTACAACAGCTTCCGCGACCGCTTCGCCGACTGGCCGGTGACCGTGGAAGTGATGAGTCGCTTCAAATCGGCCAAGGAAGTCAACGCGGCGATCGCCGATCTGGCGGAAGGCAAGATCGACATCGTCATCGGCACGCACAAGCTGCTGTCCGATGATGTGAAGATCAAAAACCTCGGGCTGGTGATCATCGACGAAGAACACCGTTTTGGCGTACGCCAGAAAGAACAGCTCAAGGCCCTGCGCAGCGAGGTCGATATTCTGACCCTGACCGCGACGCCGATTCCGCGCACGCTGAACATGGCGGTGTCGGGCATGCGCGATCTGTCGATCATCGCCACGCCGCCAGCGCGACGCCTGTCGGTGCGCACTTTCGTCATGGAGCAGAACAAGAGCACGGTCAAGGAAGCCCTGCTGCGTGAACTGCTGCGTGGCGGTCAGGTTTACTACCTGCACAACGATGTGAAGACCATCGAGAAGTGCGCCGCCGACCTCGCCGAACTGGTGCCGGAAGCGCGCATCGGTATCGGCCACGGGCAGATGCGCGAACGTGAACTCGAACAGGTGATGAGCGACTTCTACCACAAGCGCTTCAACGTGCTGATCGCCTCGACCATCATCGAGACCGGCATCGACGTGCCGAGCGCCAACACCATCATCATCGAGCGCGCCGACAAGTTCGGCCTGGCCCAGCTGCACCAGTTGCGAGGCCGCGTTGGCCGCAGTCACCACCAGGCTTACGCCTACCTGCTGACGCCGCCGCGCCAGCAGATCACTTCCGACGCGGAAAAGCGTCTGGAAGCGATCGCCAATACCCAGGATCTTGGCGCCGGTTTCGTGCTGGCGACCAACGACCTGGAAATCCGTGGCGCCGGCGAACTGCTCGGCGACGGTCAGAGCGGGCAGATTCAGGCCGTCGGCTTCACCCTGTACATGGAAATGCTCGAGCGCGCGGTGAAGTCGATCCGCAAGGGCGAGCAGCCGAACCTCGATCAACCGCTTGGTGGCGGGCCGGAAGTCAATCTGCGGGTGCCGGCGCTGATTCCGGAAGATTATCTGCCGGATGTGCATGCGCGGTTGATTCTGTATAAACGCATCGCTTCGGCCACCGACGAGGAAGGCCTCAAGGATCTGCAGGTGGAGATGATCGACCGCTTCGGCCTGTTGCCGGAGCCGACCAAGAACCTGGTGCGGATCACCGCGCTGAAATTGCAGGCGGAAAAGCTTGGCATCAAGAAAGTCGACGGCGGGCCGCAAGGCGGACGTATCGAGTTCGAAGCGCAGACGCCGGTTGACCCGATGACCCTGATCAAGCTGATCCAGACGCAGCCCAAGCGCTACAAGTTCGAAGGCGCAACGATGTTTAAATTCCAGGTGCCGATGGAGCGCCCGGAAGAACGTTTCAATACTGTCGAGGCGCTGTTTGAGCGTCTCATCCCGAAATCCGCTTGAAGGACGCCCGATGCGCCTGTTCCGCTCTCTGACTTTGTTGCTTGCACTTGCAGCACCGACGGCGTTTGCCGATGACACGTATCAGGTCGAAATGATCCTGGTGCGCCAGAATGCCGTCCCGGCCATCGTCAGCCGCGCCGCCCCGGAAGACTGGGCCGCAGGCGCCCAGCGTCTGGGCAGCGACAGCCAGCGCACCCCGGCGCTGAATGATGTAGTGAACAAACTCACCGCCAGCGGCGAGTACACCGTGCTGATGCACAAAGCCTGGCAGCAGAGCCTCGGCGAAGCGCCGGCGAAAGTCGCAGTGAGCGAAGGTCAGGAGCAGTTCGGCCAGTTCCCGATCGAGGGCACGCTGGAAATGAAACTCGGCCGCTTCACCGACGTGACCGCCGATTTCTGGGTCAATCAGATCGACGCCAATGGCCTGGTCACTGCCAGTGAGCGCCTGCGTCAGGACAGCCACACCAAGAACGGCCAGCTCAATTACCTCGACAACGGCCACCTGGCCCTGCTGATCAAGATCACTTCCCTGACCGCGCCAGCGCCTCGCGAAGCGCCTGAAGTCGTGCCGGACTGATCGAAGTCCTTATGCCGCCGCCCCTGAGCAAACCGCTGGCCCCGTCGTGGGTCAGCCGATTCAAAGAACAGAGTCTGGAGCGCGGCCGCCGCTACGCTTTGGAGAATCGAGTGCGCATCGCCCAGGTCGGCGATGCGACCATCACCGCCAGTTGCGAAGGTTCTGGCGGTAGCGTTTACCGACAAACCATCCATCTGCGCGAGTCAGCCAAAGCCACCCTGCTGCTGGTCGATGCCAGTTGCACCTGCCCGGTGCGCAGCAACTGCAAACACTGCGCGGCGGTGCTGCTGAAAATCCAGGAAACCCTCGACTACCCCGCCGCCGCGAAAGATGCCGAGCTGCTGGAAAAACTCCAGGCCGTACTGGAAAACCGCAGCCCGAAAGCGCCACCGCAAGTGCTGGTGGACAATGTGCAACCGGTGCCGCGCCTGTGGCTGGCGAGCGTCGAGTTCAGCGCCTTCGAGCCGCGCAACGGCAAGATGCAGCGCTACATTCAGCACCGCGCGGCGCTGTCGTTCAGTTATTTGGACGAATACGTCAGCGGGCAAAAACACAGCGATATCCTGATCCGTCAGGAAGCCCAGACCCTGCGGATAAAACGTCACCCGGACGTCGAACAGTCCTACCGCGAACAGCTACGCATCCTCGGTTTCCGCATCGCCACCCGGCAGAGCAAAGCGCTGCCGGAAAGCGCCGGCGAACTCTACGAGATGGTCAATGACAGCGCCTGGCTGACCTTCACGCTGAATGACTTGCCGAAGCTGCGCAGCCAGGGCTGGGAGTTGCAGATCGATGAGGAATTCGGTTTCGACCTGACCGCCGTCGACGACTGGTACGCTACCGTCGAACAGGCGCCGGAGCGCGACTGGTTCGATCTGGAACTGGGCATCATCGTCAACGGCGAGCGCCTGAGCCTGCTGCCGATCCTGCTGAATCTGATGCGCTCGCACACCGAGATCCTCAACCCGGAACGCCTCGCCCGCCGTCGCGATGACGAGCTGATTCTGGTCAACATTCCGCAACGCACCAGCGAGCATGGGCCGTTGCAAGTCGCGCTGCCCCTCGGTCGCTTGAAGCCGGTATTGATGACGCTGGGCGAGTTCTATTTGCAGGAGCCGGGCGAAACCACCCTGCGCCTGAGCAAGGCTGACGCCACCCGGCTCAATTCGCTGGAAGGCCTGCCGCTGTTGTGGGAAGGCGGCGAGCAGATCCGCACCTTCGCCCAGCGGCTGCGCGACATCCGCGATTTCACTGCCGAAGCGCCGCAAGGTCTGAATGCAACGCTGCGCCCGTATCAGCTCGAAGGTTTGAGCTGGATGCAATCGCTGCGGCAACTGGAGGTTGGCGGGATTCTTGCGGATGACATGGGCCTGGGCAAAACCCTACAGACCCTGGCGCATGTTCTCAGCGAGAAGAACGCCGGACGCCTCGATCGTCCGTGCATGGTGGTGATGCCGACCAGCCTGATTCCGAACTGGCTCGATGAGGCGGCGCACTTCACCCCGCAGCTGAAAGTCCTCGCGCTGTACGGCGCCACGCGCAAAAAGCACTTCGACAATCTGGCCGACTTCGACCTGATCCTCACCACCTACGCCCTGTTGCCCAAGGACCTCGAGCGCCTGGCCAAACAGCCGCTGCACGTGCTGGTGCTGGACGAAGCGCAATACATCAAGAACCCCAACAGCAAAGCCGCTCAGGCCGCGCGCGAGCTGAACGCGCGCCAGCGCCTGTGCCTCAGCGGCACGCCGCTGGAAAACCACTTGGGCGAGCTGTGGTCGCTGTTCCACTTCTTGCTGCCGGGCTGGCTCGGCGACGTGAAAAGCTTCAATGCCGATTACCGTGTGCCGATCGAAAAGCGCGGCAGTGAAGTCAGACTGCAGCACCTCAACGGTCGGATAAAACCGTTTCTGCTGCGCCGTACCAAAGAGCAGGTCGCCACGGAGCTGCCGCCGAAAACCGAAATCATTCATTGGGTCGAACTCAACGAAGCGCAGCGCGACGTGTATGAGACCATGCGCCTGGCGATGGACAAGAAGGTCCGCGACGAGATCACCCGCAAAGGCGTGGCGCGCAGCCAGATCATCATTCTCGAAGCATTGCTCAAGCTGCGCCAGGTCTGCTGCGATCTGCGCTTGGTCAACGACGCCACCCTGCCCGCACGCGGCAGCACCTCGGGCAAACTCGACAGCCTGATGGAAATGCTTGAGGAACTGTTCGAAGAAGGCCGGCGGATTCTGCTGTTCTCGCAATTCACTTCGATGCTGACATTGATCGAAAAGGAATTGAAAAAACGCAAGATCGCTTACGCCCTTCTCACTGGCCAGACCCGTGACCGGCGCACACCGGTGAAGGAATTCCAGAGCGGCACGCGTCAGATTTTTCTGATCAGCCTGAAGGCCGGTGGCGTCGGCTTGAACCTCACCGAAGCCGATACGGTGATTCACTACGACCCGTGGTGGAACCCGGCGACCGAGAATCAGGCCACCGACCGGGCCTATCGAATCGGCCAGGAAAAACCGGTGTTCGTCTACAAGATGATTGCCCGGGGCACAGTGGAAGAGAAGATTCAGCACCTGCAGAAGGAAAAGTCTGACCTGGCAGCGGGCGTGCTCGATGGGCGCAAGGCCGGGGACTGGAAGTTGCAGAGCGATGACATTGAAGCGCTGTTTGCGCCGTTGCCGGACAAGATCGACAAGCGCTGAAAGCGGCGTTGCTGGTTAGATAGCTTTCGCGAGCAGGCTCGCTCCCACACGATCCAGATTCACTGAAGATCAAACGTGGGAGCGAGCCTGCTCGCGAATAGCCACACCGCGGTTCAAAACC
>NZ_JASCPT010000111.1:0-17482 GCF_029959775.1 Pseudomonas sp. PS01270
CTTTTCGGACTTGGCAGCTTTCACAGGCTTCGCTCGCTCCTCGGTAATGTCCTTGGCCGGTTTGTCATCGCGCAAACCATGGAACACGGCGTGGCGCACCGAGCCGTCCTTGGTCATCTCGGCGAATGCCACTTCGGCCAGCAGTTTGGGTTTGAGCCAGTGCACACCTTTGGCCTCGAAACCGCTGGGCGGATTGACCACTGCGGCGCTTTTGGTCTGCAACGGCTTGAGTTGGGCGAGGATGCTTTTCAATGTGGTTTCGTTGAACCCGGTGCCGACCTTGCCGGCATAGCGCAACTCGCCGCTGTCACGGTCGTGCAGGCCGAGCAGCAAGGCGCCGAAAGCACTGCGCGCGCCTTTTGGATCGGTGTAGCCGACGATGACGAATTCTTGGCGATGCTTGCATTTGAGCTTGATCCAGTCGCCGCTGCGCCGCGACACGTAAGGCGAGCCGAGCCGCTTGCCGATCAGGCCTTCCATCTGCATCTGGCAGGCGCTATTAAGCAGCGCATCCGGGGTTTCTTCGAAGGCTTCGGAGAAGCGCAGCGTTGAGGATTCTTTCTGCGCACCGAGGATGGTGCTCAGCGCGGCGCGGCGTTCTTCCACCGGCACATCGCGCAGGTCGACGCCATTCAGATACGGCACGTCGAACAGGTAATAAACAATGTTGCCGCTGCGTCCGGCATCGAAAGCATTCTGCAACGCCTGAAAATCCGGCACGCCTTGCTCATTGGCCACGACCATTTCACCGTCCAGCCACGCCGATTCCAGACCCAATGACGCCAGCGCCTTGGCCTGCTGCGGGAGTTTGTGCGTCCAGTCGTGGCCATTGCGGGTGAACAGCTGCACCTCATCGTGATCAATCCGCGCCATGATCCGGTAGCCGTCGAACTTGATCTCGTAGCTCCACTGCCCTTCGGGTGCGCTGTCGACCAGCGTCGCCAGTTCCGGCTTGATCAGTGCCGGCAACTTGGCCTTGCGCGCGCCGGTAAGCTGCCCGGACGCCTGCTTGCGCGGCTTGGCCGGGGCCTTTTTTACCGGTTTGGCTTTATCGGCAGCAGTCGCCGATTTGCCGACAATCGTGCGCTCGCTGAGCACGCTGTCGGGCTCGGCGACCAGCACGTCGAAATCATCCTGCGGTCGCGCGGCGTTGTCCTGATGCTTGATCAGGAACCATTGTTCTTTCTTGCCCGGCATGTGCGTGCGCACCAGATTCCACACGCCGCCGAGCTTCTCGCCCTGCAGCTCGAACTTGAGCCGCCCCTTGGCATAGGCCTTGTGCGGATCCTCCAGCGGAATCCACACGCCGCGATCCCAGACGATCACATCACCGGCGCCGTAATGCCCCTCGGGAATGCTGCCTTCGAACGTCGCGTAATCGAGCGGATGATCCTCGACATGAATCGCCAGACGCTTGACCGACGGGTCCAGCGACGGCCCCTTCGGCACCGCCCAGCTCTTCAGGGCGCCGTCGAGCTCGAGGCGAAAGTCGTAATGCAGGTGCGAAGCGTCGTGCTTCTGGATGCAGAACTGCAAGGCATGATCCTTGGCCGACTTACGGCCCGAGCGCTTGACTGCGGCCGGCTCCGACGTCGCGGAAAAATCACGCATGCGGTTGTAATCGTCGAGGTTCCTGTTCATGAGCACACCGATGGCAGACGGGTTCTGTTATGCAGAAGAGCGACACGGCGGCGGAAAAATTCAATCGAGGTAAAAAAGCCCCGGACGGATGGAGCGGCCGGGGCTGGGAGTGTCAGGGATTTTTACAGCGGGTCAGGCTTGCCCTTTCGCCTGCTGTTCCAGATGCACCTGCAGATCCGGATCGATCTGTAAGGCTGCGGCCAGCTCATCGAGATAGCTGCGTTCGGCGTCCTGTTGATCGTCTACCAGCATGACGCTGGCCAGGTACATTTCGGCGGCTACGGCCGGGTCGCCGTCAGCGGATTGCGCCACTTCCCGGGGATCCAGCGGTTTGGCGACTTCGGCGTCGAGCCATTGTTGCAACTGCGGGTCGGCGGTGTGTTTGCCGATTTCGCTGCTGATGAGATGCTTTTCTGCGTCGTCGATGCGTCCGTCAGCCTTGGCGGCGGCGATCAGGGCGCGCAGCACCGCGTGGCTGTGGGTTTCGATTTGCGGGCCGGCGAGCAGGTCGGCGGTTTGTGGCAGATCTTGCGGCGCCTTGCTGGCCTGGCTGCGTTGCCAGGCTTGGTACGCCTGGTAGGCCATCATGCCCAGCGAAGCGAGTGCGGCGTAATTGGTCCCGCCAGAACGGCTTCTGCTAACGCCACCGAGGGCGCTTCCCAAGCCACCACCGCCGAGCAAGCCGCCGAGTAACCCTCCCAGGCCGCCGAGGCCACCCGAAGCAGCCGCGCCACCCGTTCCGGACTGACCGCCGCCGCCCAACAGGCCACCAAGTAAACCGCCCAGGCCGTCACCGGCCGAAGCCCCGCGTTGTTGCCCTGCCGAGGCCTGGCCTCGGAGCAGTTGTTCAAGCAAATCGCTGGTGTTCATGACGTTATCCTCCGAGGCCACGGCCCGATTGCGTCAGGCAACGATAGACCGACGCAGCCATAGCGCCAGCACCGTTGGGCTGACGCCCGATCACCGTTGAATCGCCACGCGAGAAAATTTTCGCCGGCCAGCTAAGATTCAAGGGTGGTGAACCTTATCCCGGCCAAACCGGTCGATAGCTGCAACCCGACCCGGTTTGCCGACGCCCTTTCTGATGATGGGCGATACCGGCTTGCTTCACTTTCTGGAGAACGCCCTCGTGATATCAACCGTACACATCGCCAGGCTGAAAGCATGGGGCGCCCATGGTTTTACCGCGACCGGCGTGGTGACCGCCTTCCTTGCCACCCTCGCGCTGCTGGAAAACCAGCCGATCCATTGCCTGATGTGGCTGGGCGTAGCGCTGATCGTCGACGGCCTCGATGGCGCACTGGCGCGCAAGGTCAATGTGCAATCGGTGCTGCCGAGTTTCGACGGTTCGATCCTTGATCTGGTCATCGATTACCTGACTTATGTATTCATCCCGGCACTGTTTATCTACCGCTACATTCCCCTGCCCGATTACACCCTGTTGCTGACGGTGTCGGTGATTCTGGTGTCGTCGCTGTTCTGTTTCTGCAACGTCAACATGAAGAGCAAGGACAACTATTTTGTCGGCTTCCCGGCGGCCTGGAACGTGGTTGCGTTGTGTTTGTACATCATTGGTCCGGGGCCCTGGATTACCTTTCTCACCGTGATCGGGCTGGCGCTGCTGACCGTGACGCGGATGAAGTTCCTGCACCCGTTTCGCGTGCGTCGTTTCATGCCGATCAATATCGCGGTGACGGCGATCTGGCTGTTGTGCAGCCTTTCGCTGGTGCTCAATCACCCGGTGATCAACCCGCTGGTGATGGGCTTGTGGCTGCTGATGTCGGCTTATTTCCTGGGGATCTGCATCTGGCGCACGGCGCTGGAGTGGTTTGATCGCAGCCATTAGAAATAAGCACATCCCCCTGTGGGAGTGAGCCTGCTCGCGAATGCGGTGGTTCCATCAACATCAAGGTTGGCTGGCACACCGCTTTCGCGAGCAAGCTCGCTCCCACAGAGATCTTCATCGATCAGGAGATCCGATGTGGACTAGCGCTTGGTAATCACCACCTCCAGATACTCACTCGGCACCACCAGCGACGCCTCCCCGGCGCGATTCGATCGGTTGAGCAGCTCCGTCAGATCCTCCTCCAGCGCCTGTCCGGCCTCCGCCGACAACACCGCAAAAGCTTTGTGCACCGGCCCGTACCAGTGGCGAAAGATGTCAATGAAATGCGCCGCCGAGCGGTAGCGGAAATTGAAGTGGCTGCGGGTCACGCGCACGACAAAATCGCGGTCATCGAAATGCTTGTGCAGCCACGCATCCGAGCCCCAGTTCGACGGTGGCTGAGCCACTGCTGGCGGCGGCAGATGCTGGCCGAGAATCTTGAACATCTGCCCGACGAAGCCCTCCGGCGTCCAGTTCGCCATACCAATCCGCCCGCCCCGACGACAGACTCGCCCCAGCTCATTAGCGGCGCTGACCTGGTCAGGCGCGAACATCACGCCGAACGTCGACAAAACAGCGTCGTAGCTTTCATTGGGAAAAGGCAAAGCCTCGGCATCGGCCACCTGAAAAATCACCTCCAGATGTTCGGCCCGGGCGCGATCCTGACCACGCTCCAGCAGTGCCGCGACGTAATCGGTCGAGGTCACCACACAACCGCGCCGCGCCGCTGCCAGGGTGGCGTTGCCGTTACCGGCGGCGACATCCAGCACCTGTTCATCACAGCGCAGATCGCAGGCCTCGGCGAGGCTTTCACCGACGATCTGCAAAGTCGTGCCGATCACGGCGTAGTCGCCACTGGCCCAAGCGACTTTCTGACGTTCCTTCAGGGCAGTGAGATCAATCGGGGTACTCATGACAGCGAGCTCCGTGGCAGAGAGAAAGCACAGGCTGCGACGCGGACCGTGCTTGGTCACTATCGCGCCGAGGCTGCCCGGCGTCCCTGTCAATCGTCCGGCAACCCCGTAAACCGGGCACTTTGCCGATGAGTGGTGAAGATTTGTCAAGCGCATGAAACACTCAGGCGGCCGGTGCCTTGGCCTCCTCCAGCAACTGCTTGATCATCTGCTCCTGCTCGGCATAGCGACCTTCACCGAAGTGGCTGTAACGCATCTGGCCCTTGGCGTCGATCAGGTAATGCGCCGGCCAGTATTGATTGTCGAAGTTGCGCCAGATCGCGTAGTCGTTGTCGATGGCGACCGGGTAGGTGATGCCGAGTTTTTTCACCTGATCCTTGACGTTGTTGATGATGCGTTCGTAGCCGTATTCGGGGGTGTGCACGCCGATCACTACCAGGCCGTCCTTCTCGTATTTCTTCGCCCAGTCTTTGACGTACGGCAGGGTGTGCTGACAGTTGATGCAGTCGTAGGTCCAGAAGTCCACCAGCACCACTTTGCCGCGCAGGGATTCGGCACTGAGCTCTGGTGAATTGAGCCATTGCACAGCGCCCGACAGCGACGGCATCGCACCCCGGGCCTCGTCCATCATCGAATCGGCGCGGACCTTGCTGACGAAGTAGTCGACCACTTTCGGCACGTTTTCCAGGACGTTTTTCTCGACGCTGGCCACGCCTTCGGAAGAGGTGTTGGCGAGCAGGGTTTTGTCGGCGCCCGTCGAGATCACCGCGACCGTAGCAAGTACCGCAACCCCAGCACCACGGCGCAACCAGCCGCTGAACGGGATCGACGGTTTCAGCCGATTGACCAGACCGCGCCCGGCGAAGATCAACGTGCCCAGCGACAAGGCACTGCCGACGCCGTAAGCCAGCAGCAACAGGCTGGTCTGGGCATTGGCGCCTTGCAACATTGCGCCGGTCAGAATCACCCCAAGGATCGGCCCGGCACAGGGCGCCCACAACAGGCCGGTGGCGACACCGAGCATGATCGAGCCCATCGGTCCTGCACGTTTACGCGTGTCCTGATCGAGACGATTGCCAAGCGCGACAAACGGCCTGGTCAGCCAGTCACCGACGCGGGCCGAGATCAGCGACAGGGCGAACAGCGCCATGACCAGCAAGGCGACGTGGCGGCCGGTGTTGCTGGCCTGGATCACCCACTCGCTGCTGACCACGGCGAGGCTGGAGATCAGCGCAAAGGTCAGCGCCATGCCGGCGAGAGTCAGGAAGATCGAGGAACGGGTACGGTTGGCGCCAGCGAACAGAAACGGCACCACCGGCAGGATGCACGGACTGAGAACGGTCAGCAGACCGCCGAGAAATGCAATGAGGTACATAAGGGGTCACCTTGGAATGGGGGCTGGGCACACAACCGGGCAGCGAGGGAAACGTCCCCTCGCTAGCTCGCTTTATTTACGCCGTGGCTCATGCAGTCTGGCCGTCGAGCAACTGCCCTTGAGGCGTACGACTGGCACCGTTTTCCGCGACCAGTTGGCCTTGCGGTGTACGGCTGGAACCATCAGCGGCGACCATCTGGCCTTGCGGCGTGCGGCTCGATCCGTCAGCGGCAACCATCTGCCCCTGCGGTGTGCGGCTGGAACCATCAGCGGCAACCATCTGGCCCTGCGGTGTGCGGCTGGAACCATCAGCGGCGACCATCTGCCCCTGCGGTGTGCGGCTGGAGCCGTCAGCGGCGATCAAGGCATCGCTGCCCTCCTTCGCCACGGTGGTCAGCTGGAAGCAGGTGCTGCTGGCGCAACTGCTCTGCTCCACAGCACTGTTGGCGTGGGCGGCGGCACCGGTGAAGGCGAAGGCTGCTGCGGTCAGAAAGCGCGAGACGTTGTTCATGGCAAAACTCCTTGCAGAAAAAGTAGGAATGACTCAGTTCTGGTTGTTGCAGCCGTCAGCGAATTTGCTGTAATCCAGCTCGCGGGTTTTGCCGGCGGAATCGAGGTAGGTCATGCGCGCCTCGGTGATGCCGCAGGTCACCGAGGTGTCTTCGGTCATCGACAGCACTTTCTGGATATCCAGATGGGTGCCGTAGGTGTAGGTTTGCCGGCTGACGTCAGCTTCGGCGTGGGCCGACAGGGTGCAGATGTTCAGAGCGGCGAACAGGCAGGCGGCGAATACGGATTTGTTGTTCATGGTGTAGTCCTCAAGGCTTCAGTGGGTTTGAGCCGAGGCGGTCTGTGTGTGCCTCGATGGAGCCTATTTGAGGCCTTCGAGGTATCGCGTCTGTGTCAGGAAAGGACGAGAATCACTCGTTGTGTATCCATGCAGCGTGTAGATACAGAGCGATACAAAACCGCGAAAAAATCGTGATTTTGCGTCGGTGTGTATCCGCCGCTGCGGCAGATACACTGCAATACAAAGGCAGGCAGGCGTGCGGTCTACGGCGCTATAGACTGCACGGCATTCCCCCTTTGACAGAGGCTTGAACCGATGGAACATGTCGATCACATTCTCATCGTCGACGACGATCGCGAGATCCGTGAACTGGTAGGCAACTACCTGAAGAAGAACGGCCTGCGCACAACAGTGGTCGCCGATGGCCGGCAGATGCGCAGCTTCCTTGATGCCAACACCGTCGACCTGATCGTGCTCGACATCATGATGCCCGGCGACGATGGCCTGCAGCTGTGCCGCGAATTGCGCGTGGGCAAACACAAGGCGACGCCGGTGCTGATGCTCACCGCGCGCAACGATGAGACCGACCGCATCATCGGTCTGGAAATGGGCGCTGACGATTACCTGACCAAACCTTTCGCCGCCCGCGAGCTGCTGGCGCGGATCAACGCCGTGTTGCGCCGCACGCGTATGTTGCCGCCGAATCTGGTCGTCACCGAAGCCGGACGCCTGCTGGCGTTCGGTCGTTGGCAGCTGGACACCTCGGCCCGCCACCTGCTCGACAGCGACGGCACCATGGTTGCCCTCAGCGGTGCCGAATACCGCCTGCTGCGGGTGTTCCTCGACCATCCGCAACGGGTGCTCAGCCGCGATCAACTGCTCAACCTGACCCAGGGCCGCGAGGCCGATCTGTTCGACCGCTCCATCGATCTGCTGGTCAGTCGCCTGCGTCAACGCCTGCTGGACGATGCTCGCGAGCCGGCCTATATCAAGACCGTGCGCAGTGAAGGTTATGTGTTTTCGCTGCCGGTCGAACTGCTCGGGGCGTCGGCATGAAACTCAAGCTGCAATGGCCGCGCACCCTCGCCTCGCGCCTGTCGCTTATTTTCCTGATCGGGCTGATTCTGGCGCAGGGCCTGTCGTTCGGCGCGCAGTATTACGAGCGTTACCAGAGCGCGAAAAGCACCATGCTCGGCAACCTCGAAACCGACGTCTCGACGTCGATGGCGATCCTCGATCGCCTGCCCGCCGCCGAACGCGAGGCCTGGCTGCCGCGTCTGGCCCGGCGCAATTACGGCTACCTGCTCAACGAGGGCGAACCGGGCATGCCGGTGACCTCGGCTGAAAAGTCCGTCGCGATTGCCTCGATTACGGCGGCCATCGGCGACACTTATCCCATCGTGTTTACCGAAGTTCCCGGCGGTCCGAGACAACATTTCCAGGGCCACTTGCGCCTGAGCGACGGCAGCCCGGTGACCATCGATATCCGTCCGGCGATGGTGCCGTTGTCGCCGTGGTTGCCGGTGGTGCTGCTCGGCCAACTGGCGTTGCTGATCCTCTGCACCTGGCTCGCCGTGCGCATTGCCATCCGTCCCCTCACCCGCCTCGCCAACGCGGTGGAAACCCTCGACCCCAACGCTCATCCGATCAAGCTCGACGAGCAAGGGCCGACCGAAGTGGTTCACGCCGCGCGGGCGTTCAACGCCATGCAAACGCGCATCGCCGCCTACTTGAAAGAACGCATGCAACTGCTCGCGGCGATTTCCCACGACCTGCAAACGCCGATCACCCGGATGAAACTGCGCGCAGAATTCATGGACGACTCGGTCGAGAAAGACAAACTGAGCAGCGACCTGGGCGAGATCGAACATCTGGTGCGCGAAGGCGTGGCCTACGCCCGCAGCGTTCACGGCGCCACCGAAGAAAGCCGGCGTACCGATCTTGACTCGTTCCTCGACAGCCTGGTCTTCGACTATCAGGACATGGGCAAGGACGTGCAGCTCGGCGGCAAAAGCAAAGCGGTAATCGAAACCCGTCCGCAGGCCCTGCGCCGGGTGCTGGTAAACCTGACCGACAACGCCCTGAAATTCGCCGGCGCCGCCCAGCTGCAAGTCGAAGCGCAGGGCAACAGCCTGTCGGTGAAAGTCCTCGATCGCGGCCCGGGCATCGCCGAGGCCGAGTTGGCGCAGGTGCTGGAACCGTTCTATCGCGTGGAAAACTCGCGCAATCGTGACACCGGCGGCACCGGGCTCGGGTTGGCGATCGCCCAGCAATTGGCGTTGGCGCTGGGTGGCTCGCTGCTGTTGAGCAATCGTGAAGGTGGCGGGTTGTGCGCTGAACTGAAGTTGCCGCTGCCACGCTGAGAAAAACACCGACTAGACTCATTCATTACCCAGTCGAGGGGGCCGCAGGACGTCTGCTGTGCCCTGCCCCAATCCGTGACCACCGCCCGGTGGCGCCTGCCTCGACACTCAACGCCGCCGGACGGTGATCCTGTTTCAGGAGCACACGTGATGAATGAGGCGAAGCTCAACGAATTCATGGGCAAACTGGTCAACGACATGGGCGGCGCGGCGATGCTGGCCAATGTCATTGTCGGCGAAGAACTCGGTCTGTACCGGGCAATGGCCGACAGCCAACCGATCAGCCCCGAAGCCCTAGCTGCCAAAACCACCTGCAATCCGCGCCTGGTACGCGAATGGCTCAGCGCCCATGCCGCATCGGGCTATATGGAACACGTTGACGGTCAGTTTCGCTTGCCGGAAGAACAGGCACTGGCGCTGGCCGTAGAGGACTCGCCGGTTTACGTCGCTGGCGGTCTCGGCGTGGTGGCGTCGTTTTTCCATGACAAGGACAAACTGGTCAAGGCCATGCGCGGCAATGGCGCCTTGTCGTGGGGCGATCACCATCCGTGCATGTTCAGCGGCACCGAACGTTTCTTCCGCCCCGGTTACAAAGGTCACCTGATTGCCGAATGGCTGCCGGCGCTCGACGGCGTGGTGGCGAAGCTGGAACGCGGCGCCAAAGTTGCCGACATCGGCTGCGGCCACGGCGCCTCGACGGTGATCATGGCCCAGGCGTTTCCGAAATCGCAGTTTGTCGGTTTTGACTTCCATGCGCCGTCAGTCACCGTCGCCACGCAACGGGCCGAAGAAGGCGGCGTGGGCAACCGCGCCAGATTCTTCGAGGGCACGGCGAAAAACTATCCCGGCGGCGACTACGACCTGATCTGCTTTTTCGACTGCCTGCACGACATGGGCGACCCGGTCGGCGCCGCTCGCCACGCTTATGAGTCGCTGAAAGGTGATGGCACGGTGTTGCTGGTCGAACCGTTCGCCAACGACAAACTGGACGACAATCTCAACGCGGTCGGGCGCCTGTTCTACGCCGCCTCGACGTTTATCTGCACGCCCAATTCGCTGTCCCAGGAAGTCGGCCTCGGGCTCGGTGCGCAGGCTGGGGAAATGCGCCTGCGCAAAGTCTTTGTCGAGGCCGGGTTCAAGCAGTTCCGCCGCGCCACGCAAACGCCGTTCAATTTGATTCTGGAGGCGCGCAAGTAACCCGTGCGGATCGCGTGCTAACCTGCGGGCACTGCCCATTCTGGAGTGCTGAGCATGCTCGATAGCCCGATCCGCGAACATCTCGATACGCTGTTGCAGGCCATGGCCGACGATAAATTCCTGATATTGACCGGCGCCGGCATCAGCACGCCATCGGGCATTCCGGACTATCGCGACAGTGACGGCGTGCGTCGCGGGCGGCAGCCGATGATGTATCAGGAGTTTCTCGCCGCCCCGGAATCACGCCGGCGCTACTGGGCGCGAGCGATGCTCGGCTGGCCGCGCGTGCGTCAGGCCCGACCGAATGCCGCGCATGAGGCGCTGGCGACGTTGCAGCAGCGTGACCGGATCAGCGCTTTGATCACGCAGAACGTCGATACCTTGCACGATCAGGCCGGCAGCCACGATGTGATCGAACTGCACGGCAGCCTGCATCGAGTGCTGTGCCTGGATTGCGGGCAGCGCAGCGAGCGCGACGCGATCCAGCAGCAGATGGAGACACACAATCCCTACCTGAGTGGTGTTGATGCGGTGCAGGCGCCGGATGGCGATACCTTGCTGGATCCGTCGTTTGAAGCGCGGTTTCAAGTGCCCCGGTGCCCGCATTGCGCGGGTGAGCGGATGAAACCGGATGTGGTGTTCTTCGGCGAGAACGTGGCGCAACCGACAGCCGCACGGGCCTTGGCCGCTGCCGAGAAGGCGGCGGGTTTACTGGTGGTGGGATCGTCGTTGATGGCGTATTCGGCGTTTCGCTTGTGTCGGGTGATTGCCGAGCGTGGCAAGCCGTTGATGGCGATCAATCTGGGCAAGACCCGGGCGGATGATCTGCTCGATTTGAAGATTGAAGGCTCGTGTGAGGAGCTTTTGCCGTGGTTGGTGGAGGAGCTTGGTCGGTGAATTTTCGAGTATTGCGCTCGACTTGAGATTTTCCCCTCACCCTGGCCCTCACCCTGGCCCTCTCCCTGGCCCTCTCCCGAGGGAGAGGGAACTGATCGAAGTGTTCTTGCTTAGTGCGCCCGATCCAGCCCCGCCAGCAATGCGCTGTCGTGGCTGTAGATGTCCGGCGCATAACGCACATGGCCGCTGCTGTCGACTTGCGCCGTCCAGTAGGTCATCAGGATCGGCACCGGCGCCGACAGGCGAAATTCATGGGTGGTGCCGGTTGCCAGCAAAGTCTCGGTGCGAGCTTTTTCCGCCGGGGACAGCAGCAGATCGCGCAGTTGCAGCGGGTGTTCGACCCGCACGCAACCGGAGCTGAACGCCCGTGGGCCTTTTTCAAACAGCGCCTTGCTCGGCGTGTCGTGCAGGTAGACCGAGAACGGGTTGGGGAAACGGATGACCATTTGCCCCAGCGGATTGCGCGGGCCGGCGTCCTGACGCAGGAGGATGTTGCCCGGGTTGTCCCAGTCGATATCGGCCGCTGCCAGAGGCTGGCCGTTGGCATCGAGCACTTGCAGGTTCTGGCGGCTGAGGAAAGTCTGGTCCTTGCGAATTTCCGGCAGTTTGTCTTCCTTCCAGATGGTCGGCGGTACGGTCCAGGTCGGATTCAGCGTCAGGCGGGTGACGCGGGATTTGAGCAGCGGCGTCTGGCGTTCGGCGCGGCCGACCTGGGTGCGGGTCTGCCACACCGGTTGACCGCTCTGATACAGCGTAAGCTCAGCGGCCGCGACATTCACCACCAGACCACTGGGCTCCATGTCCTGGGCCATCCAGCGGAAACGTTCCAGATTGACGCGCAACTGATCGCGGCGGGTCAGCGGGCTGATGTTCAGCTCGGCAATGGTGCCCGGCCCGACCACGCCGTCAGCCTGCAACGAATGGCTGGCCTGAAAGTGCTTCACTGCTTCCACCAGCGCGTCATCGTAGGCGTTGCCCGGCGTCACCAGCGCGTGTGCCAAGTAGCCTTCGCTATACAACCGTCGGGCGAGTTCCGGCACGCGCGGGTCTTCCATCGCCGGGCGCAGCAACGGGCCGCTGCCCACTGGCTGCCATTGCGGCAAGGCTTGCAAGCGTTGCGCGGCATACAGCTGACGCAGGCTCTGATATTGCGGCAGATGCGGACGCGCCAGGTCGAACGCCGCAGCAATATCGTTCATGCCCGGCACGGCAATGCTGAGCAATTGCGCCTGACGGTCGGTCGGCGGGCCGTCGACACGCCACAGCGGTTCGAAATGCGATTGCAACAGACGGCCGTAACGCAGATCCTGCAAGGCCTGCAGGTAGTTGCGGCTGATGTCGATGTCGGCGCACAGCTCGCCATCCTGCGGCGGTGTCGTCGCGACCGCATAGCGATTCGGATTCAACCCATCATCGGCCAACAGTTGCAACTGCGCGCGCAATGCCGGCAAGCGTGCCGACTCACTCGCCCACACCGGCATCCAGTCCTGCTGTTCATAAAACGCCTGCAACTGGCTCAACGCCGGGCCATTAAGGCGCGGAGCAATGGCCGGGCACGACTGCGCCAGGCTGATCAAAACCGCCTGCAACGGGCTGCGCGGCTCGACCGGCAATTGCGTTTCCGGCGTCGGCAGGGTTTCGAGCGGGGGCAGCGGCTCATCGGCGCAAGCGACAAACGGCGCAGCGAGCAAACAAATGCTCAAGTAGCATGCGTACTTTTTGAACAACTGCTTTACTCCAATCCATGGCCGTCCAGATGACGGTCAACCTTACATCAGGTGCGCTGAACAGTCAGGCTCGAACCGCGAGCCTGCGGGTATTGACTGGGAGTCAGGAGCCAAAGTGCCGTTTATGTAGCAAGTTGAGGACACTTTATAAAATGTTGACGTTTTTGCGCCGACTTCTGTTGAGCACCGCGACCCTTGTCGCCGTGACCAGCCCAGTATTTGCCGCCGGCAAGCCATCGCCGGTTCTCTACAACAGCCTCGCCCACGCCGCGCCGGAACTCAATCCCCAGGCGCTCAAAGGTGCATTGAACGCCATGCAATGCGCGGTCAACAATGGCGCGAAACCCTCGCGGCATCTGGCGATCATCGATTATTCGCAACCGTCCACCGAACGCCGCCTGTGGATCTTCGATCTGAGCAAAAAGAAACTGGTGCTGCGTGATCTGGTTGCCCACGGTTCCAACTCCGGGGAAAACTTCGCCACGCAGTTTTCCAATCGCGAAGGCAGTTATCAGTCCAGCCTCGGTCTGTTCCGCACTCAGGAAAGCTACGAAGGTACTCACGGCTATTCGCTGCGCATGGATGGTCTGGAGCCCGGTTTCAATGATCTGGCCCGTGATCGCGCGATCGTGATTCATGCCGCCAGTTACGTGAACCCGCTGTGGAGCAAGCGTCAGGGGCGTATCGGCCGCAGTCAGGGTTGCCCCGCCGTACGGCCGCAGATCGCCAAACAGGTGATCGATCGCCTGAAGAACGGCCAGTTCATGTTTTCCTGGTATCCGGATCAACGCTGGTTGCAGAAGTCACCGTACCTGAACTGCCAGCCGCAGCAGGTGGCGAGCATTCTCAACACCCACGCCAGTTAACGCGCGTCGCCCCCGGCGGGTTTGTAGAACAGGAACCTGCCGGTCTGCGCCGTGTTGCGATAGGCCTTGGCCCAGCTCGGATGCACGCCGCGATCATGAAAATACAGGGCACCGCGCGTGCGGTCCTTGAGCTGACGGTTCAACGCCTTGCCGGCGATTTCCTTGGCCAGCGCGTATTCGGCGTCTTCCTTGACCTGATCGGGCCTGCCATCGCACCACCAGGAAAACTGGCAATTGCCGCTTTCAGATCCTTGCTTGACCACCGCGCACACCGTGTCGGGAAAGCCGTCGTGGCCGAGGCGATTCATCACCACACTGGCGACGGCTTCCATTTCCGGGGTGTCCTTGCCCTTGGCTTCCCAATAGATACTGCGCGCGAGACAGGTCAGCGGATCGTCCAGCGGCGCGGCGCCGGCCGGGTCCACCGCCTGCGCTTCGGTCGGGGTGATCGCCTCGGATTTCGGCGCCGGCGCGGCGCTGACTTTGTCTGCCGCTTTCTCTTCGAGCACCTCGGCTTTCTGTTCGGCCTTGGCCTCGATCGGCGCCTGCGCCCCGGCCCATGCTGCGCCGGTCAGAAAGATCCACAACAAACCTCCCGCCAAGCCTTTCGATCCCATGTCGATTCTTCCGTCAGCGCCCGCCCGGGGCAAGATGTTACGTCGGTGAGACGCCCGGTTTGCGGGGTCTTCGCAGAGTGTAGCGAGCAAATGCGCGGGCACACCAGCGCAGAAAAAAATCCGCCGCAAAGAAAAACACATTCACTCACCGGGGGCCTTTCGCGCATCATGGGCGCATTCAGCTCAAGGGAGATTTCCATGCGCTTCATGCCGTCCGTTTTGCGTTGTGCCGCACTGTCGCTGGGCGTGGTGTTCGCCACCTCGGCGCTGGCTGCCGATGAACTGCAATTGATCGAGTCGATCAACAGCTATCGCAGCCAGCCGCAGCGTTGCGGCACGCAGGCATCGAACGAGTTGCCACCGCTGTCGGCCGATCCACGTCTGCGCCTGCCCGCCAGCGGCGCGGTCGATCTGCAGCAGGCCATGACCAGCGCCCAGTACCCGATGGTCAACGTGCAGGCGATCACCCTCAACGGCCCGCGCGATGCAGCGGCGGCGATGCAGGCGATCAAGGAAAGCTTCTGTAAGGTGGTGCTCGATCCGCAGTTCGTCGATATCGGCGTCAACCGTGTCGACCGCGACTGGCGCATCGTTCTCGCGCGGCCGTTGCTGAGGGCGAAACTCGGCGATGCACAAAGCGAAGGGCAAAAGCTGCTGGCGCAACTCAATACCGCGCGCGGCCAGGCGCGCCAGTGCGGCGGCCAGTCCTTCGCGGCGGCAGCACCGCTGGCGTGGAATGCCACGCTGGGCACGGTCGCTCAGGATCACAGCCGCGACATGGCCAACAATAACTACCTCGACCACAAGGACCGCGACGGCCGCACGCCGGGCGACCGCGCCGAGCTGTCCGGTTACAGTGGGCAACTGGTCGGCGAGAACATCGCCGCCGGGCAAGACACCGTCGGCAAGGTCGTCGACGGCTGGCTCGCCAGCCCCGGGCATTGCGCCAATCTGATGAATCCGCAATATCAGGAACTGGGCGCCGCCTACGCGACCGATCCGAAAAGCAACGCCGGCATTTACTGGACGGCAATGTTTGGCGCACCGTAAGGCATCATCGACGCCGTCAATCACTCGGTCAGCCAGAGTGATTGGACGGCGTGGCGAGCGCAGCCTACCCTGCGCGATCTGCGCCCGCTGACGGCGCTCCACATCCACGAGGCGAGCCCATGACACAGCGTGAATTGATCGATGGTCACAACCGCCGCGTGGATTATCTGCGTCTGTCGGTCACCGACCGCTGCGATTTTCGCTGCGTCTATTGCATGGCCGAGGACATGCAGTTCCTGCCGCGCCAGCAGATCCTCACCCTCGAAGAGCTGTTCCAGGTGGCGCAAAGTTTCGTCGCCCTCGGCACGCGCAAGATCCGCCTCACGGGTGGCGAGCCGCTGATCCGGCCTGGTGTCGTGCAACTTTGCGAACAGATCGCCGCCCTGCCCGGCCTGCGCGAACTGTGCCTGACCACCAACGGCTCACAATTGGGCCGACTGGCCCAGCCGCTGTTCGACGCCGGGGTCAAGCGCCTGAACATCAGCCTCGACAGTCTCGATCCGCAGCGCTTCAAAGAGCTGACCCGTACCGGCGATCTGGCGCAGGTCATCGACGGCATCGATGCCGCGCGTGCCGCCGGTTTCACCCGTACCAAACTCAATTGCGTGGTGATGCAGGGCCGCAACGATCACGAGATCAACGATCTGGTCAGTTTCGCCATCGAGCGTGATCTGGATATTTCCTTCATCGAAGAGATGCCGCTGGGCGCGATCGCCGAACACAGCCGCGCCGAGTCCTTCTACTCCAGCGCGCAAGTACGCGAACGCATCGCCGAACGCTTTACCCTGATCGACTCGACCGAATCGACGCAAGGGCCGTCGCGCTACTGGCGCGTGGCCGAAGCGCCGAACATTCGCCTGGGCTTCATTTCACCGCACAGCCATAACTTCTGCGGTACCTGCAACCGCGTGCGCCTGACCGTCGAAGGTCGCTTGCTGCTGTGCCTGGGCAACGAGCATTCGATGGACCTCAAAGCGGTGTTGCGCGCCCATCCGGGCCACCCGGAACGTCTGGAAAACGCGATCATCGAGGCGATGAAACTCAAGCCGTATCGACACAACTTCGAAGTCAACGACGACGTGCAAGTGGTGCGTTTCATGAACATGACCGGCGGCTGATCCGCCGCGCAACCGGGACCGCGAGATGATCGTCAGACCGAGACCCAATCAGTTCGCCGTGCTGTTCACCCTCCGAGGCTCGATCGCCAAACGCATCGTCGTGCGCACCTTGATGCTGACACTGCTGGCGGCGGCGATTGTGCTGATCGAACTTCTGGTGCCGAGCTACTTCGCCCAGATCAATTCGACACCGTTCACCCTGCTCGGCCTGTCGCTGTCGATCTTCCTGAGCTTTCGCAACAACGCTTGTTACGACCGTTGGTACGAGGGCCGCAAGGCCTGGGGCGAGGTGCTGTTGCGGGTGCGCGCGGTGATGCGCGAAACCCAAGGCATCGATGACACGCGCCTGCGTGGACAACTGTTGCGCAACCTGTGCGGTTTCGCCCACGCGCTGAATGCGCGGTTGCGTGGAGACAGTGAGGAGCAGACCAGTGCCGACTGGGTCAGCCCGCCGATCGATGGGGCGGCGCCGGATCACTGCGGACAGATCCTTCATCAGGTCGGGCGCCAGTGTTCCGAGCTGGAAACGGCCGGTGTGCTGTCGCCATGGCGTTATCAATTGCTGGCCAATCACCTGACCTGCCTGAGCCAGGCCCAGGCCGTGTGCGACAGGATCAAGAACACGCCACTGCCCTTCCCTTACACCCTGCTGCTGCACCGCACCATCTACCTGTTCTGCCTGTTGCTGCCCTTCGCCATGGCGCAATCGCTGGGATGGTTGACGCCGCTGTTCACGGCGATTGTCAGCTACACCTTTTTCGGCTTCGACGCGATTGCCGATGAACTCGAAGACCCGTTCGGCCGCGATGAAAACGATCTGCCGACCGATGCGCTGGTGCGTACCCTGGAGCGCGATGTGCTTTACGAACTCGGCGTCTCGCCGTTGCCGCCCGCGCCAGAGCCGGACGATTACGTGCTGCGCTGAATGGCGCAGCGGCGGGCTCGGCGTGTTGACTCTGGATCGAGGTGCTGCCATTCGCGAGCAGGCTCGCTCCCACAGTTGAAATGCACTCTCCTGTGGGCGCGAGCCTGCTCGCGAAAA